>CAWUIT010000116.1:0-8440 GCA_963922345.1 uncultured Dokdonia sp.
AGAGAGAATATAAGAGAGGTAGCAAATGCTTTTGGAGATCTTAATAATCTCGTTAATGCAAGTATAACTTCTCATTTGTGAGTGGTTTTGAAAGTGTCGAGCATTTTAATTAACGAATTTGTTTAATAATCTTGTCTTTTTGCATCAATAAGCGTATAGCGTTGACATTGTAAGTTTTGTATCGTATCTTTAAAAGAAAAAAAAGATGCTATTATCCAGAACAAACATTCACGATAAATTGCTTCGTGAGCGCAGTAAGAGTGAGAAAGAGCAGGATATTCTAGCTCAAGTACAACAAGTTTTTGATCAAGATCGCTTTCGCGAAAGCGGGATCCTTAAAACTCTTCAAGGAGCTTCTGAGTCGGGTTATAACGAATTCAACTTTGATCTTCTTGAAACAGAAAACATCTTCCACATTAAACAAATTGAAAAGATTTGTATCGATTACCGCTTACGTTTTTTAGATACCAAATACTTTAAGGGTAAATACCCACAGCAGGCACTGGATAATATTAAGTATTTAGAAAACACACACAATACAGAGCTTAATGGCTATAAAATTATTGCGCCCTCAAAAATGTTTGTTCTTGAGAAAGCTGATGATCCTTTACTATTTGCACCTATGGGTAATGGTTATTACTATATGATCCATAAGTGGGGGAACGATCTTAATCCTTTGAGAAGGCAATGGGCGTGGTCCTTCAAATCTGTTGAGAATTTATTAATAAGCACTGTTCTCGTAAGTCTTCTTGCAACCTTACTTGTTCCAGACGGTCTTTTTACAAAAGATCAAAATTTTGGACAGGATATTATGGTATTTTTCTTTATGTTTAAATCTATAGGCGCTGTGGTTCTATTTTATGCATTTGCTCTAGGGAAGAATTTTAATAAAGCCATTTGGAATAGTAAGTACGATAAAACAAGGTAATATTTATGAATATACTTCCAGACTCACGCTATGAGAGGGTTCATACCGGATCTGCAATTGAAATTAAAAGATTACAGTTATTACTGGAAGAAAAAGATATACCGAGCATTGTTAGGGATGATAATGAGAGTGCTAAACTTGGTGGATACGCCCTAGGGTCTCCAGATCAAACAAGATTGCTAGTTCACAAAGACTATCTCGTTACTGCAAAACATATTATACAAAATGCTTTAAACAGTTTTGAAGATAACCCAATTGCCGATGAGAGTCTAGAACGCTTATCTCAGGAAGATTCTCAGAAAGCTATTATCAATAAAATTACTAGACCTAAAGATGAAAAAAAGCGGCCAGAAATATCAACTGGCCGCTTACTCTTTTATGTTTTATTTTTAGGATATTCTCTTTGGAGACTGTCCCCACTCCTATCGGGTGAAGAACTTCCACTGTGGAGAATTGTTGTGAGTGGCGCTTTAAGCATATTTTGTATCTACATGCTTGTCAATTACTTTCTTACTAGAAATAAGGCTTAGAAAGCCTATTCGTACATAGACATACGCTGCTCTCTTATTTGCTTGTCGCTCATATACTCATCAAAGTTCATAAAGCGATCAATAACCCCTTTAGGTGTTAATTCTATAACGCGATTACCTACTGTACTTGCAAACTCGTGATCGTGCGTAGTTAGCATCACAGTACCTTTAAAGTTCTTAAGCGCGTTGTTAAAAGCTGTAATAGATTCTAGATCAAGGTGATTTGTAGGCTCATCTACCATCAAGATATTTGCTCTCTTCATCATCATTTTTGAGATCATACATCGTACTTTCTCACCTCCAGATAATACATTAGACTTTTTAAGGGCTTCTTCTCCAGAGAAAATCATTTTTCCGAGAAAACCTCTCAAGAAAACTTCTTCTCGTTCTTCTTCCGTCTGCGCGTACTGTCTAAGCCAGTCTACAAGATTTAAACTTGCATCTTGAAAATAACTTGAGTTATCTAATGGTAAATACGATTGTGTCGTTGTTACTCCAAAATCAAAACTACCATTATCTTGTTTTTGATTACCGTTAATGATTTCATAGAAGGCAGAAGTTGCACGACTATCTCTTGAAAACAAGACAGCCTTGTCGCCTTTATTTAAATTGATATTTACATCTTTAAAGAGGATCTCACCGTCAAGTGAAGCAGCAAGACCTGAGCAATTGAAAATCTGATCACCTGCCTCTCTATCTCGATCAAATATAATTCCAGGATAACGGCGGCTCGATGGCTTAATCTCTTCGATGTTAAGTTTATCAATCATTTTTTTACGCGACGTTGCTTGTTTTGACTTGGCAACGTTTGCAGAAAATCGTGCAATAAATTCCTGAAGCTCTTTCTTTTTTTCTTCTGCTTTTTTGTTTTGCTGTGCCCGTTGTCTAGCAGCTAGTTGTGATGATTCATACCAGAATGTATAGTTACCACTATAATGCGTAATCTTACCGTGATCTATATCTGAGATATGCGTACATACGGCATCTAAAAAGTGACGGTCGTGAGAAACAACAATGACACAATTTTCATAATTTGCTAAGAAATTTTCTAGCCAAGATATGGTCTCATAATCTAGATCATTTGTAGGCTCATCCATTATAAGTACATCTGGATTTCCAAACAGTGCTTGAGCAATAAGTACACGCACTCGTTGCTTACCATCAAGATCTGCCATAGAGGTATGATGTAACTCCTCCTTTATACCTAAATTAGATAACATCGTTGCAGCATCACTGTCTGCATTCCAACCGTTCATTTCTTCAAATTGAACCTGAAGCTCTCCTATACGATCTGCGTTCTCATCAGAGTAATCTGCATAAAGAGCGTCTATCTCAGTTTTAATTTTATATAAGGGTTTATTACCCATCACTACGGTCTCAAGAACCGTATAAGCATCATATGCATAGTGATTTTGTTCCAGTACAGACATACGTTTTCCCGGTTCGAGGTGAACGTGCCCTGAGGTAGGGTCTTGTTGTCCTGTAAGTATTTTTAAAAAAGTTGATTTTCCAGCACCATTTGCTCCTATGATACCATAGCAGTTACCATTCATAAATGAGGTATTCACTTCATCAAACAAAACACGTTTACCAAATTGAACTGAAAGATTAGAAACTGATAACATAAATCCATTTATTTTGAGGGTGCAAAAATACCTAATATTGAAGAATTAAAACCTATTCAAAGACCAAAAAGCTTTTAACTGTACTTTAACAAAATACGCACTTCATTAAGGCTATTTTTGAAAGAATAAAGTATTTAGACTTTAATAATATATGTTCTCATTTATAAAAAATGCCTCCCCCCTCCTTCTAGCCGTAAGCCTCTGTATAAGTTGCGTAACTAATGATAAAGACAAAGCTGAGGCGACCTATTTTGGAGGACAAATAATTAACCCTGTGCAAAGTTACATCCTGCTCAAACAAGGAGAGCGCGTAACAGACAGTATCCCCTTAGATAGAAGAAATCGATTTCTACATAAATTTGATAACGTGGAGAGTGGTCTTTACAGATTAGAACACGGGGAGCACCAGCTTGTCCATATTGAAGAAGGTGACAGTATTTTAATACGTGTGAATACTAAAGATTTTGACGAATCCCTTAGTTTTTCAGGCTATGGATCTGATAAAAATACATTTCTCATTGACATGTATTTGCATTGGGAGGCAGAGAATAAAATTTTAAAAGACACGTACCAAAAAAATCCCGCAAATTTTGAACGCGTTCTGGATTCGATGGCAATTATACACGAAGAAGAATTTAAGCAACTTATCCAAGATTCTGATTTTTCTGATGAGTTTATAGAAATTGCGAGAGCCGTCACCACTTTAGATAATTATCAGCGTAAAGAGTGGTATCCCTTCATTCATTACGGGAAAGACAAACTCGATTTTATAGAGAGTCTCCCAGAGAATTTCTACCGCTTTCGCGAAAGCGTAGACATAAACAATCCTAATCTTGAAGAATTATACAGCTATAGAAGATATCTTACCTCTTATCTAAACAACCTTACCTTTTTAAGGTATGGAGCAACAGTACCTTATGATCGAACATCATATGTGCACAATTATAATCAAATAGCGGTTATAGATAGTTTGATCACGAATAAAAAATTGAAAGAACGACTGCTTAATCAAATGGCTCGCATATTCATTGCAAATAGCAATAATGCAGACGAGGTTGAAAATTTATTCACTGAAATTAAAAAAGTTTCAAATAGCGAGGAAACCATTGCTCGCATCAATGCATTACACGAAAACAATAAAGTGATGCAAGCAGGTAACACAATTCCCGATGTTATGATGGTAGATCCAGAGGGCGCGATGTTTACCTTGTCAAGCAGAGTTACCAAACCTACTGTCCTCTATTTCTGGTCATATTTAAGAATGGCTCATATGAACAACAGCCACTCCAAAGCAAATGAATTGCAAAAAAAATATCCAGAGTTCAATTTTATCGCTGTAAATATCAATGATGAGCAAAAAAAGTGGCTATTGCATTTACAGAAAAATGAATTTGATTACCTCAAGGAATTTCGACTAGTGAAACCAGAACAAGCTAAGAAGAAACTTTTTCTCAATGATTTAAATAAAACTATTGTAGTTGATAGTGATGGTAAGATCTTGAATAGTCACGCGAACTTGCGTAACCCTAAGTTTGAGAACGAACTTCTCGCCTATTTAAATCAATAGACAATAGTTATAAAATTTCAAAAAATTAAAAAGCCTTCTAATTAGAAGGCTTTTTGAATATACATATTTAAGACAAGGTACAATTAACTATTACCTTTCTCATAATCTGCTAGAAACTTTGCAAGGCCGCTATCTGTAAGCGGGTGTTTTAATAAACCCTCTATAGATGATAAAGGGCCGGTCATTACATCTGCTCCAATTTTTGCGCAATCTATAACGTGCATTGTATGACGTACAGAAGCGGCAAGAATTTGTGTTTCAAACATATAGTTATCATAAATGTGCCTGATTTCTGCTATTAGATTGAGACCATCTGTAGAGATGTCGTCTAGTCTTCCTATAAACGGAGATACATACGTCGCACCAGCTTTTGCGGCAAGAAGCGCCTGACCGCACGAAAAGACTAGTGTACAATTTGTACGGATACCTTTATCAGAAAAATATTTTATTGCCTTGATACCATCTTTAATCATAGGCACTTTTACTACAATTTGCTCGTGTAAAGCGGCCAGCTCCTCCCCTTCTTTGATCATCTCTTCATACGTAGTAGAGATTACCTCTGCACTCACGTCTCCTGTAGCTATCTCACAAATATCTTTATAGTGCTTATGTATATTGTCCCTGCCAGTAATGCCTTCTTTTGCCATTAATGAAGGATTTGTAGTCACCCCATCTAAAACGCCTAAGTCTTGCGCTTCTCGTATCTGGTCTAAATTTGCTGTATCTATAAAAAACTTCATATCTCTTATTTTAAGTGTTCTACAAATGTACTTAAATCAAAATGAGTGCCTCAGGGCAATAACAATAGTTTATCATTATAAGCCGTAATGATTAAGTAATAATTTTTCATACCACACATCTGGAAGTATTCTTTTTAAAGCAATACTAAATCGTTGCATAAAGAAGCCAACGCGATAATGCACTTTTGGATTATCAGTTTCCATAACACGTTTAATTATTTTTGCCATAACAGAAGTATCCATCCCGTTATCCACGTGTTCATCCATTAATGCAAGTGTATTTTTATAATTATCACGATATGGAGAATTCTCTAAAACGGGTGCGTGATAACGTCCTGCTGCAATATTAGTGGCAAAATCACCTGGAGCTACTGTAGTCATTTTTACATTAAACTCTTTAAGTTCCATCCGGTATGCTTCTGTGGTAATTCCCAAAGCACCTTTTGTTGCAGAGTAAATCCCACGATAAGGTAATCCCATATATCCTGCAATGGAGGTAATATTTATAATCATTCCAGATCGTTGATTTCGCATCGTAGGTAGAACCGCCTTGATGACCTCCAAGGCTCCAAAATAGTTAGTTTCAAATACTCTTCGAGTTTCTACATCTGGTGTTTCTTCTAATGGGCCTGTAATACCCATTCCTGCATTATTTATTAGGTAATCAATACGACCTTCCCTTTCCAGTAGCCCATTTACGGCAGTAGTTATTGTTTCTTGCTTAGTAACGTCCAGAGCCAACATATGTATCTTACCCTCAAGATCTTTTTGAGGCTTTCTACTCGTCCCATAAACAGTGTATGAATGTGAGGCTAGGTAATGTGCAATTGCGCTACCTATACCTGATGAAGCGCCTGTAATTAAAACAACTTTTGACATAATCATTTTTAGAAGTGTCAAAGATAAGCACAGTATCGCTTTCTAAATAAAACACTAAGTTGTTTATCTATATTTCACCAAAAAATGACTTACGCGAAATAGTTGGTTGTAGATGGGGATTTTTACGCTTTCGCGAAAGCGTAACACCAAAATATACCCTATTTAATACTTCTAGCTTTTTCCAGAAAAGCATAGTAGGGTGTTGTATCTCTAAGCATACTATATCCAGATACTTCATCCTTAACTCGACCATTTGCATCAAGCGCTAATACTGTAGGGAATGTTTTTTCTTTATTATACTTCTCTTGAAGTTTGAGATTTTTCTTTTTCTGATCTTGAGATATGATATCTTCTCTAAAAGGAATGTCTACTTCCAATAAAACGAAATCATTTGCTTGATCAAGAAATTTTTGATCCAGCCATAAATCCTTTTTTAGCATTTTACAAGGACCACACCAATCACTGCCCGTAAAATAAACGATAATAGGTTTCCCTTGACGCTTGGCTGTCTTTTTTGCTTTATCAAAATCTGTAAGCCATTTTGCCTCTTGCGCTTGGAGCGATATAGAAGATATGAGTAAAAGAAGTAGTGCGATACGTTTCATTGAGATCATTCTTAGGTATCAATAAATTTAAAACATTTACACTAAAACAAGAATCTTGCCAAGATATTGCTTACACATTAGAGTTCTAAAGTGGCGTCTTCTAATGATTTACGTACCTTTTTAAATTCTGAAAACATATCATCCTGAGCTCTATAACCTACCGGCATAACTAAAACTGATTGTAATCCTCTTGCACCTAGATTCAAGATTTTATCATATTCCTCTGGTAAAAAACCTTCCATTGGGCAGGCATCTATTTCTTCTAGGGCACAAACGGTTAGTAGATTACCCATTGCGAGATAAGCTTGTTTTGATGCCCATAGATCTGTGTTCTCAGGAGTAGCGTTTTTAAAATGATCTAATAGATACTCCTTAAAAGGTTTTAAAACATCGTCTGGTGTGCTCCTTATCTCCTTGACGTTTTCAAAGTAATTGTTTACATAGATATCATCCACTTGTTTTTCTATGCAAAAAATTAAAACGTGCGATGCATCTGCAACCTGACGTTGATTCATAGTTGCCGCTACAAGGCGTTCTTGTATTTCCTTATCGCTTAGTACAACCAGTCTCACAGGCTGTAGGCCAAAGCTAGTTGCAGTAAGATTAAAGGCATTTTTCAATACTTCTATTTGATCATGAGATAAAGATCTAGTTGAATCAAATTTTTTTGTTGCATATCGCCATTTTAGGGCTTCTATCACTTGCGGCATCAGTTCTCTTTTTAGACCTTGCAAAGATACAGCTAGTCATAGGTTTAATATAATTTTTGTCTAGTAAGTATGATAAAAGAGTAAACACTATGAGTTCACTAGAAAATCGCATACAGGCTTCAGAGACGCGAATTTTTAAGGCGGTTTTTCCTAATACGACCAATCATTATGATACTTTATTTGGTGGGACTGCCTTACATATGATGGATGAAGCGGCTTTTATATGTGCAACGCGTTTTAGTCGTAAAAAAGTGGTGACAATTTCTACAGACAAAATAGATTTTACAAAAGCTATTCCTGAAGGAACTATAATTGAATTAATTGCCCGCGTAGAGAAAGTAGGCAATACGAGCTGTGTCGTGCGCGTTGACATTTACAAAGAACATATGTATCTAGATGAACGAGAACTTGCTGTAGCTGGGAAGTTTACCTTTGTAGCAATTAACGATCAAAAAGAGCCTATCAAAATAATAGATTTGTATTAGTGCATAAAAAACTCAAGAAAATTACTGTTTTTATTCTACTACTGGGAGCTTTCTTAGTTGCTGGAATCTACATCTTGTCTCATCACATAGCTTCGAGTACAGAAGATCAGATATTTAACAGTATTGAGGACACTCCAGATGCATATACAGTCATTGTACTAGGAGCCAGTGTAAAGTCTAATGGCAACTTATCCACTATGCTTAAGGATAGGGTTGAAAGCGCGCTCAAATTATATATGAGCGGCAAAGTAAAACGTTTTTTACTCTCTGGGGATAATGGTACTGTGGCTTACAATGAGCCACAAGCAATGAAGGTATTTTTAATTGAGAGAGGTGTATTAGAAGAGCACATATTTTTAGATTATGCAGGT
>CAWUIT010000117.1:0-8378 GCA_963922345.1 uncultured Dokdonia sp.
TCGGACAGAATACAAGTACAGTCACTCAAAACGGTAGTGGCAATTTACAAGGAACATTACAGTTAGGTAGCAACACTTCTACAATTGATCAAGACGGCCTTAATGGTGGTTTAAGTTCTGGAGGAAGTGGAAACGTAGCTGGTGTATTACAGGTAGGAGCAAACACCTCTACAATATCATCTCAAGGAGATCGTAATATTGCTGGAGTTGCTCAATTTGGGATTGGCAATGATGCAGATATCGATCAAGGTGTTGGGTATGCAGAAGATAACCAAGCGTATACCGTACAAACTGGTTTAAATAACACGGCATCACAAAAGCAACGTTATGACAATAACTGGGCAAACATTAACCAGAATGGTAATGGTAATACGGCTACTCAAGATCAGTCTGTATTAGCAAATCAACGTGCCGGAAACATAGCAGATATCGATCAAGACGGTGATGACAATACTGCAACTCAAACTCAAAGAGGTAGAAGAAATGATGCTGATATAACACAAGATGGCGATGATAATACTGCTACTCAGACACAAACAGGTAGAAGAAATATGGCAGTAGCTACCCAAGATGGTGATGATAACATGTCTACAGAAACTCAAGACGGTAGAGACAATGAGTCTATGGTTTTACAAAATGGAAATGATCATACTTCAAACGTAGATCAAGATGGACGTCGTAACGATTCTGATGTGCAACAATATAGCGATGACCAAGTATCTACAGTGATTCAAGACGGAAGAGACAATGAGTCTGACGTATTTCAAACTAGCTTTATTGGTGGAGGTAACACTTCATTTGTATCTCAAGTAGGGGATGATAATGATTCTGACGTAAATCAATTTAGTGTTCTCTTTGGTGGTGGAAATAGTTCTACTGTTCTTCAAGATGGAGACAATAATGAATCTGATGTTGATCAGCTAAGTTTCTTTGGTCCAGGTAATAGCTCTTTTGTCTCTCAGGTAGGTGATAACAATATGTCTGATGTAGATCAAAGTGGACGAGCTAACAACTCAACTGTTGCTCAACTGGGATTAGGAAATGATTCTACTGTAGATCAAAATGGAACTGGAAACATTTCTTTAGTAGGTCAAGCTGGTGGATTATTCGGTGGAAATATGTCAAATGTAGATCAGGATGGAACTGGAAACAATTCTATTGTAGGACAATTAGGTTCTCTTAATAACTCTATGGTTACTCAAGATGGAACTACTAACCTTTCTGTTGTAGGTCAAGCTGGTTTTGGTAACACTTCGACAGTAACGCAAAATGGTACTAACAACGCTCAACTTACAGGTCAATTAGGAGCAGGTAATATTGCAACAACTACTCAAACAGGAACTGGAAACGGATCTGTAACACTACAGGCTGGATTCTAAGAAATAGTATTTCTTAACCCATAAATAATCACTATTTTTAATGGTGATTGGGAATAACCTTAAAAGGGTGTTGTGATCATAGTACTTTCACGCACCCTTTTTTTATATAAAATATAGATATGAGACGATATAGTTTGATTGTAGTCATGCTTTTAATGAGTTTTGTAGCATTTGCTCAGACTAATGAGGCTGCTCCAGAAAATGTGAAACGTTCAAATCTAGAAAACCTTCTAGTTACTGAGCAATTACCACGGGTAGATAATAACTTTAATACCAATAGCGTGGTGATCCAGCAGGTGGGACAAGGGAATCTCTCATTTGTAAATGTTGTTTCCTCAAGTTCTTCTGTGACAGTAGATCAAAATGGCAATAGCAATAACGTAGCTATTTCTCTTAAAGGAAATAATATTGCCGAAGAAGTCTTTCAACAAGGTAATGGAAACTCTGTAATTGATGTTTCCTCTAGAAATGCGTCAGGAGCTGGAATGCAAGTGCTTCAAAAAGGTAATAATCTAGGTGTGGAAAGATATGGGGCGAGTAGAAGTAGTGGTCCAATAAAAGTTACGCAATCTGGTAATGGTTCTGGAAGAGCTGTGATTATCCGTCAATTTAATTAAAACAAAATTTCTAAACAGAAATAGTGTCTTGATGATACTTAAATTTAAGATACTTACAATACTAGTAACTGCGATCTGTTTCATTACCTCCGGTGTACAGGCGCAGAAATTCTACAATACGGAGATTGCTGCAAATATTGAGATAGTTGAGTCTAATGGTCTATATCTCGTCACAGCAAATGCTTCTAATCTCACAAATTTAACCAGAAGCATAAAATATAAATTTTCAGTCATCAAAAGAGATGGTACAGATAACCCCAAAAAAGATGAAGTTGAGGGTCTTTTTGTAGTGAACCCCTCAAGTAAAGTAAAACTAAATAGTTATTCAATAGGTGTAGAGCGCAGCAAAGATATTTTAATCTTATTATTAGTTTATGATGATGATGAGTTAATAGGCAAGGACCGAATAATTATTGATGAAATTAAAAATGACATACCATCAGTAGGTGATAATACTGTTTTAAGTCAAGCCTTAACATCTGGTGCTGAGATAGGTATTGTAGGTTTAATTATAGAAGATACAAAAACAAAGGCAGGAAGAGATTTTTATCGTTATTTTAGTCAAAAATGTAATATCGATAATATTACTTGGCCTAAGGATGTTCTAATTAAAGAAGATTTTGGTTTAGGGCGTAGTACCGTTTTAAAAATTATTCAAGGAACAAAAACGATTGTACAGTTTAATGCTCAACCTAAGGATGATTTTTTGCGCCAGGCGGCCGATGAGTGTATTAGACTTGTAAGGGCTCATTTTAATACCCTAGCAAAAACAAATCAATTATTAACATCGTATTAATGACACGAGAATTATGAAGCGCTTTTTACTTGTAGCATTTTTATTAACTAGTGGCATAGCTTTCTCACAGCAGCTTGTATATACGCCTACAAATCCAAATTTTGGTGGAAGTTCATTTAATTATGCTTGGCTTCAAGCATCGGCAGACGCTCAAAATTCTTTTACGGACCCTAATGCTACAGATCCTTTTGGACAACAAACAGACTTAGAGCGGTTTACAGAAGATATTAATAGAACGCTTCTCAATAATATAAGCAATAGTATCACACGATCATTATTTGGAGAAGATGGCCAATTACAAGAGGGAACATTTACTTTTGGAAGTTTAGAAGTGGAGGCATTTCAAACAGCCGAAGGACTTGTCATTAATATTTTGGATATAAATACTGGAGAGACCACACAAGTGATCGTTCCTAACTAAAAGAAATTATGAAGTATATATTACGCACTTTTCTTTTAGTGTTACTTTTTACGCTAGTAGGCTGCGGGACTTATTTTAATCAACCTATTGGTCCAGAAGAAGCAAGAATTGGAGAAAAACTGGCTACAACAGATTCTTTATTAGCACTACCACCACCTGCCCGACGGATTGATGTGGGGGTATATAATTTTAGAGATCTTACGGGTCAATTTAAAGCAAGCTCTACGGCAAGTACGTTTAGTACAGCTGTAACACAAGGATCTACGGCCATTCTATTAAAAGCACTTGAAGATTCAAAGTGGTTTAGAACCTTAGAGCGGGAGAACCTTCAAAATTTGCTCCAGGAGCGAAATGTAATTAAACAAACGCGAGATGAAGCGAGGAGAACAACAAATCCTAATGAACCAAGACTACCAGGTCTATTGTTTGCAGGAATATTATTAGAGGGAGGTATCGTCTCTTATGATACAAATATTGTTACCGGTGGTTTAGGAGCTCGTTACTTTGGTATAAGTGGCTCAACTCAGTATCGACAAGACAGAGTGACTGTATATTTGAGAGCTATCAACACACAAAGTGGTGAAATATTAAAAACGATTTACGTCTCTAAAACTATCCTATCACAATCACTGGATGCTAGTTTATTCAAATATGTAAACTTTCAACGACTGCTAGAAGTTGAGACCGGTTTCACAAGAAATGAACCTGTGCAATTAGCTGTAAAGGAGGCTATTGAAAAAGCTGTAAGAGGGCTAATCATAGAAGGTATTGATGCAAAGTTATGGTCAACCAGCAAAGGTGCAGAGCTTAACCAAAAAGTGATTAATCAATATTATGAAGAAAAAGATATTGAAGAGTCAACGAGGTTGTACGATAGAGTGTACGAACCTAATGTTTCAAACTCACATTTTGACTTTGCAGTGGGTGCCACACTCTTTGATGGGGATCTTGCAGATAATAAATTTGGAGAATCGATTCAACTGGGATATGAAACTTCATTAACTAATTCGCTTGGTCTTCATTTTAACGGGCGTTACCAGCGATTTAGAGCGGGAACACGTTTTGACGAAGCGTATACTAGCTTAAATTTGAATTTAAAGTTTGAAATATTACCAACAGATAACTTTACTCCGTACATATATGGAGGTGGAGGTTACTTATTCGGAGCTAATGATATTAGTGCACCAAAAGTTCAATATGGCGGTGGTGTTTTGTATAAAGTAAGTGATCGTGTCGCTCTTAAATTATTTGCAGAGCAAAATTTTACATTTGTAGATGATATCGATCTTGCGATAAATGGAAAACGTGATGATTTCTATTTTAACTTTGGAGTAGGATTGCGTTACAGCATTTTTAGAGATAAAAAAGAAGAAGAGATAGACCCTCCAATCTCCATAAATAATTAATAATGAAAACAAGCTTTAAAATCTGTCTTTTAGTACTAAGCATATTCTCAATATATAGTTGTAGTGAAGACACTCTAGGAGAGTCGGGCATAGGTAATATAACGGGAGTTGTTGTTTTTGAAGGAGATAATACACCTCAAGAGAATGTAAAGATTTCAACAAACCCGCCATCTAACACTGTTTTTACAGGTGCAGATGGTAGTTTTGATCTCGGCGAAGTAGTCGTAGGCGATTATTCCGTGCAAGCAGAAAAGAATGATTTTATTACTGCTTTTGAGCCAGCAACGGTAACAGAAGGAGCCACTACGAATGTAATATTTGAGTTACAGCCAGAAACAGCAAATAACGTTTCGCCTTCTATTCCAGATCTTATCACTCCGCCAGATGAAGCAGAAGATGTCCCTCAAGACGTTTTATTTACTTGGAGTGTTGAGGATCCAGACCCTTTTGATGATTTAGTGTATGAGTTAGAATTGAGAAATGACTTAACGAATGAAATTTTAAACTTTCAAAACTTAAGCGATACTTTTTTAACTGTAAATGATCTATCTTTTTCTACAAAGTATTTTTGGCAAGTAACCGTAAATGATGGAATTAACCCTGATGTAAACAGTCAGTTCAACTCATTTACTACAATTAATGAGCCTAACAATAGAATCGTTTTTGTAAGAGAAGAGAGTAATGGGAATAATGTTATTTACTCTACAGATGATGGATCTGGAGAAGGTGTAGGAGCCCTAGCTTTAACATCAACAGAATTAAATAGTTTTAGACCGAGACGAAACCTTGAAGTAGATAAAATTGCTTTTTTAAGGACAGTAGGAGGAGAGACACAACTCTTTACAATGGACGAAGATGGTTCTAATGTTTTCCAAGTTACGGACTCACAACCAGTAAACGGTTTTAATCTCGAGGAGGTAGACTTTACTTGGGAACCTAATGGCGAAAAGTTATATTTTCCTAGCTTTAATAAACTTTTTGCAATTGATAATGATGGTGGCGGTTTGGAATTAATTTACACAACACCAGACGGCAGTCTTATTACAGAGGTTGAAAGAGCACGTTTCGATGATTTTTTTGTAATAAGAACCAACGACATAGATGGTTATAATGCACAGATAAGCGTTCTGGATCTAGATGGTAATTTGATGGAGACACCTATCTCAGGAGTTACAGGAGCTTTGGGAGGATTAGATATTTCGATCGATGGAGAGGTTATTGCCTTTACAAGAGATGTCTCAGAATTTGAAAATCCTAATTATCTACAACTTGATACACGAGTATTTACCTATGAACTTGGTTCTGGTGAAGAGCCTGTAGATCAGTCTGGCAACAAACCTCCAGGAACAAATGATCTTGACCCTAGGTTTTCACCTACTGATGCTCAGCTAATATTTACGAACACACCTAATGACGAGATATCGCAACGTGATATTGTAATTTCATCATTGGAAGATACGATGAGAACAACATTTATTGAAGATGGCTTTATGCCGGACTGGCAGTAGTATATTTTCTTCTCTATTGCATTACTACAAGTAGCATTGTACGATGTATACTTAGTAGAAGTAATGTAGATGTTTCAGTATTCGAATCTCCAAACCTTGGAATAATCCTCCACAAAAAGTGAGCATAACAGTATAGCAAATACTTTTTACCTTTGCGCGCGATCGTATTCAAAACTAGGAGTTACGCTTTCGCGAAAGCGAAAATCAAAGAGCTGAAATAGCTAAAACAACATTAAGACTTTTTACGTTCCTCTCTTTGTGCTTTTTTGAGAATGCTTTTGATCGATTTATTATTTGCATATTCAAAAGGAGTAAGGTTATTGTTTGTAGTTATAAGTGTACTAGCATTTTCTTCAATTAAAGCAATTACAGCAGGTAAGGAAGACTCATTACCTGAGGCAGCTATATGTAAAGCTGTCTCACCTTGAGAATTTTGTGCATTCACGTCTGCTCCAGCGTTAGAAAGAAGTTTGATTAAAATAGCATCATCAGGATCATAGGTTTGACTTACAATATGAAGCGGGTAGGAGCCATTTTCAAATGCTTGATTAGGCATCAAATTATTGTCTAAAAGTAATCGCACACCATCACTAAAGTTAAATTTTAAAGCTAGCTCGAGGTCTTTATTAGTAGGTATAGCCCCTTCATCTATTAAAAGTTGAGCTACGACTAACTGTTTGTAGCGCATAGTGTCTTCTAAGACTATGGACGAACTGAGTCCTCTAGCGAGGAGCTCTTTTACAACTTTCAAATTTCCTTTTCTAGCTGCTGTAGATATTAATTGAGGGTCGAGATTATCAGATTTTGAAAGTAATAAAAGGATCATATCTTCATCCTTAGTTTCCATTGCAGCGATCAGGGCTTCATCTGTTTTTGCACCTTTGTCTAGTAAATAACCGGTAATTTCTTTATTTCCAGTTTGTGAAGCTTCTACGATCGCCTCGTCTACATTAGAATTACCTTTTTCAATAAGTATTTTTGAAATAGCTAGATTTTCACTTTTTACAGCATTTTGCAATAAAGTGGGGTCGAGAGTTTCTGCACCTTCTGTAACTAGATATTCTGTAATAGTTTCATTACCACTTGATACTGCAGATTTAATACCCTGAGTGGGATCTGCATCATTTTGAACAAGTAATTTTACCATCTCAAGATTTTCCTTAGAAACAGCAAGATCAATAGTTTCAGAGGTATTAATCGAGGCTTTTTTAGTGGTAATTACTGTTTGAGCAAGATTTACACGATCCTCTTGAACTGCTGCTTGAAGGGCGATAGCTGGTGTACCTCCATATATAGTAAGTGCATCTGTAAATAATTGTGCATCTTCAGACTTTGCGGCAAAGGCAAATACTTCATCTGGAACAGCTCTATTTTTAAGAGACACCTCAATGGCAGGCTTATTCTCTTTTTCTATCGCATAACTCAATACTTCTGTAGCTTTTGCACCATTTTTGAGAGCGAGATCTAATATGCTAGTATTCTCATTATCTACAGCAACTTCAGCGGCTAGATTTGAATCTAGTTTTGCTTCTTTATCAATAAAATAATTAAATAGCGCTGTGTCGTTTAATTTTGCAACCACTTCAAGAGTTTCTCCAGAGGCCTCTGTTACAGGTACAATCACATTTTTTAATGCTAAGTTGTCATGTTGCGTTGCTCTTTCAAGAATATAAGCATCTGCAGTAGATCCTAATTGAACAAATTTTTGAGCGAGATCTGCATCATTATTTTCTGCGGCTAGAAGTAGTTCGTTTTTACCTGCAACAAATTCTTCAAATTCCTCACTCATCAAGGCTTTTACAGTGGGGTAATGATATAAATCTAGCGCATATGCTAGGTCGTTATTACGAGGTGTCGCTCCTTCTCGGAATAGTGCATAAATAACATCAGCCTCTTTGTAAGCAACCGCTTTATAAATCATATTATTTTTTGGTTGAGCTCCTCTCTCTAGTAGAATAAGAGCTTTCTCTCTATCAAAATACGTGGGCTCAAATACCTTATCTAAGTCTGCTGTGGTTGGAATCACACCATTATCTAGAACAAAATTAAGTACATTATCATCTTGTTTATTTACAATTATGGCTTCTATAAGTCCCTGTGAGCCTACATTACCATTCTTTGCAAAAAGCGTTCTTAATAAAGGAATATTACCAGTGGCAGCGGCTGCTATAAGCTCCGTGTCAAGTACGTAATTATAGGTGGTTGTAATGTTTTCGATTAAGCCTTCATCTTTTAAAAGTGAAGCTGTGTA
>CAWUIT010000118.1:0-8365 GCA_963922345.1 uncultured Dokdonia sp.
TCTGATACTTCTGACTCCCACTCAGGCAACAAGTCTTGAGATGGCTTTTCTATAAATGACGTAATGGTATTAGAGTCATTTGTTTTTAAAATTCCAAATGACGTAGCATCTTTTGCGTTTACGGGCAACGAGGCTATCGTGATTTTTGCCTCAGCTGCAATGTGAGCCTCCAGCATTTCATTAAAATCCATTTGGTATAATTGATCCCCAGAAAGAATCATTATATAATCAGACTCATATCCTTTAAAATGGTGTAAGCTCTGTCTCACTGCATCTGCCGTACCTTGAAACCACCCTTTATTATCTGGTGTTTGCTCTGCTGCTAGGATATCTACAAAAGCTTCTGAGAAATATGAAAATTGATACGTATGCTTAATATGTTTATTAAGCGATGCCGAGTTAAACTGCGTTAATACAAACATCCTTTTAATGTTTGAGTTAATACAATTTGAGATGGGTATATCTACCAACCTGTACTTACCAGCGATGGGTACTGCTGGTTTTGAACGTTGTGCGGTAAGAGGATACAATCTTGTTCCTTGACCGCCTCCTAAAATAATTGCGAGTACTTCCTTATTCATTATTTCTTAGTTTTTGAAGTTGGTTTCTTTTTAAGTGTATTTACTATTTTTTTGGGTATCATATCTGTATAGAGAGAGACGTAGGTCCTTGAAGCGTTTTCCCAACTATGATCAATTTGCATCATCTCTTTTTGTTTTTCTTTAAAGAGCTTCTTCTCTTCAAAAAATACTGCCGCCCTGCCTATGCTATACACAACATCCCAGACCGAGGTATTATCGTGGCATATCCCGTGACCACCATCACCTATATCAATAACGGTATCTTTTAAACCTCCCGTGCGCCTAACAATAGGCATACAACCATAACGCAAACTGTAAAGTTGATTAAGACCACAAGGCTCTACTCGGCTAGGCATTAATAAGAAATCTGCTCCAGCATATACCTGATGAGACATACGCTCCTCATACCCTATAAAAGCATTATATCTTCCCTTATACTTTGTAGTTAATGAGCGAAGTTGCTGCTCTACTTCTGGATCCCCACTACCTAGTAATATAATATTTACATCGTGCTGTTTTAGAGCAGTATCTATAATTTCTGGTAGAAGGTCTGCGCCTTTTTCCCAAACCAAGCGACCTATAAATCCAAAAAGTGGTTTTGAACTATCGAGACCAAATTCTTTACATAACGCCTCTTTATTTGCATCCCTGCCTTTTACTCGAGTGCGCGGCGTATAATTTTTTATAAGATACTCGTCTGTTGCGGGATTCCAAGTTTCTGTATCAATCCCGTTTAAGATCCCTACACATTTATCACTTTCTGCTCTTAATAATCCTTCGAGTCCATTTGCTTTTTCTTTCAACTCTTCCATATACGATGGAGATACTGTATTTACTCGCCAGGCGCACTTTATTGCAGCAGCCAAGGGATTGATCTGACCGTACCAATCGAGAAGGCCTAGATCGCTTTCGCGAAAGCGCGGTAAAATACCACCCCAGCTATGAGGAATAGCTCCTTGATATTGTGCATTATGGATAGATATTAAGGTAGGTATTTTTAAGAGAGAATCAAATGCTGGACAGTGTTGCATCATAAAGGGCACAAAGCCAGTATGATGATCGTGACAGTGTACAATATCTAATTTTCGTTTTAGGATAAGCACCCATTGTAAAGTAACTCGCTGAAAAGCCATAAATCGCAGCGCATCGTCATCATATCCATAGACTTGCTCGCGGTCTGTAAGCCCCGCTACACGCACTACAAAAAGAGGAAAGCCCAAATCATTGTCTACATCAATCACCTCAGAGAGATACGTCTTACCATTCATCACTAATTGATGGTTAAATATGATACTACCTGTAGCTTTCTCTATCCATTTTGTTTTATAATAGGGCATTATGACCGCAGCCGTGTGACCTATTCTGTTTTGATATTTTGGAAGCGCACCAACCACGTCTGCAAGACCACCTACTTTGGCGACTGGATAACACTCGGCACTTATATGGAGTATATTCATCTAGTTATTTATTGATGACTTCTAAAATTAACAATTTTTCTAAGATTCTATAAATGGCAACTCTTAAATATAGGATAAATCAAGGCGAAGACCATTGTTTAAACCTTTTTTCTTTAAAGTAAATTTTCCAGAATAATTTGACTTAAAAAGAATACTAGATTTGTGCAGTAATGATCATATTTTTCACATTGCTTTAACGACTAAGCCATAGAGAATCAATTAACTTTACGTAAAAGATAAATTATGAATAAGATATTAGTTGCTATTGCATTTTTAGCTCTCTTCGCCAGTTGTAATAGTACAGCACAAGAGACAAAATCTGAGACTTTTGAGGTTACAAAAACTAGAGAAGAGTGGAAAGCCCAATTGACTGAAGATCAATTTTATATTTTAAGAGAAGAAGGGACAGAGCGCCCTGGCTCTAGCGAACTTTTATATGTCAAAGAACCAGGCACATTTCATTGTGCTGGATGCGACACCCCTGTTTTTGAATCTGAGCACAAGTTTGATAGTGGTACTGGATGGCCTAGCTTTGACCGAGGTATTGAAGGGAATATAGGATATAGCACAGATCGTAAATTAGGGTACACTCGTACAGAAGAGCATTGCGCCACGTGTGGAGGTCATTTAGGTCACGTTTTTAATGATGGACCTAAAGAAACTACTGGAAAAAGGCATTGTATAAATGGAGATGCACTCGTGTTTGTGCCAAAATCAAAGTAATATGATATGAGTTATACAGTTCAAAAAACAGAAGAAGAGTGGCTTAAGGAATTAGGTCCAGAGCGTTACAGAATTTTGAGAGAAAAGGGTACTGAGCGTGCTTTTACTGGTAAATATAACCTCCATAATGAGCAAGGAGCGTATCACTGTGGCGCTTGCCATCAAAAGCTTTTTGAGAGCGCAAGTAAATTTGATAGTGGTTGCGGGTGGCCTAGCTTTGACGAGTCGCTACCAGGTACAGTAGAGTATGTGAGAGATAAATCACACGGGATGATAAGAACAGAAATTTTGTGTTCTAATTGCGGTTCTCACTTAGGCCACGTTTTTGATGATGGTCCAACTAACACTGGACAGCGCTACTGCGTAAATTCACTAAGCGTAGATTTTGAAAAATAAATTTTAGTACGCTTTCGCGAAAGCAAATAAAAGAAAAACCGAAGTTTAGACTTCGGTTTTTCAGTTTTATAAATAAGGGGATAATCCGTAATTTTGCAGACCATTAATAAGACCAAAAAATTAAGATATGAGCAAATATGATATAATCGTTTTAGGAAGCGGACCAGGAGGTTATGTAACTGCAATACGTGCTAGCCAGTTAGGTTTCAAAACAGCGGTTGTCGAAAAAGAAAGTTTGGGCGGTGTATGTTTAAATTGGGGATGTATTCCTACAAAGGCGCTTCTCAAAAGTGCTCAGGTTTTTGAATATCTTAATCACGCAAAAGACTACGGTCTTAAAGCAACGGGCGTAGAAAAAGACTTTACAGCAGTAGTAAAGCGCAGTCGTGGTGTTGCCGAGGGAATGAGCAAAGGTGTTCAATTTTTGATGAAAAAAAATAAGATTGACGTCATAGAAGGCTACGGTAAGATAAAACCAGGAAAGAAAGTTGATGTTGATGGTAAGGAATATAGTGCAGATCATATTATTATTGCTACGGGTGCGCACTCTAGAGAGCTGCCTAACTTGAAGCAAGATGGAGAGTCTGTAATAGGATATCGCAAAGCGATGACATTAGAAAAGCAACCAAAATCAATGATCGTTGTAGGTTCTGGAGCTATTGGTGTTGAGTTTGCAAGTTTTTATAATACAATGGGTACAGATGTGACCATCGTAGAGTATATGCCTAACGTGGTACCAGTAGAAGATGAGGATGTATCAAAGCAATTTGAACGCTCTTTGAAAAAAGCAGGAGTTAAAATAATGACAAACGCTTCTGTTGAAAAAGTTGAAAAAACAAAGAACGGAGTTAAAGCAACTGTAAAGACTAAAAAAGGAGAAGAAACACTAGAAGCAGATATCGTTTTAAGTGCCGTAGGTATTAAAACAAATATTGAAAATATTGGCCTTGAGGACGTTGGTATTGTAACTGATAAGGATAAGATCATTGTAAATGATTGGTATCAGACTAATATGCCTGGTTACTACGCCATAGGCGATGTTACTCCGGGTCCTGCACTAGCTCACGTAGCCTCTGCCGAGGGGATTACTTGTGTAGAAAAAATCGCAGGTATGCATGTTGAAAAAATAGACTACGGTAACATTCCTGGTTGTACATATGCATCTCCAGAGATAGCGTCTGTAGGTATGACAGAAAAACAGGCAAAAGATGCTGGTTACGATATTAAAGTGGGTAAATTTCCTTTTTCGGCATCGGGTAAAGCTAGTGCTGCTGGAACAAAAGACGGCTTTGTAAAAGTAATTTTTGATGCAAAGTATGGAGAGTGGCTAGGATGCCATATGATAGGTGCAGGTGTGACAGATATGATTGCCGAGGCTGTTTTGGGACGTAAATTAGAGACCACAGGTCACGAAGTTCTTAAAACGATTCACCCACACCCTACTATGAGTGAGGCCGTGATGGAAGCTGTTGCAGATGCTTATGACGAAGTTATACATTTATAAGATATTGGCATATTACAAATAAGAAAGCCTCGCAATGCGAGGCTTTCTTATATATGTAGCGATATTAATCTATACGCTAATTATTAGTCTGTACTAGAGTCATCCATTAAAAAATGTTGAATTGCAAGGTTATAACTCTTTAACCCAAAACCAACAATAACTCCTCTTGCGTGTTTTGAGAGGTAAGAGTGGTGTCTAAACGCTTCTCTTGCAAAGGTGTTTGAGATATGCACCTCAATTACAGGAACTTGAATTGCAGCTATGGCATCCCCTAGTCCAACAGAAGTGTGTGTATAAGCAGCTCCATTTAAAATCACACCATCAAATTCTTCATTTGCGTCGTGTAGTTTTGAGATCAATTCTCCTTCAATATTACTTTGAAAATAACTAAGCTCTGTATCCTTGTATTCAAATTGCAGTTTTGTGAAGTAATCTTCAAACGTTTCGGTACCGTAAATTTCTGGTTCACGCTTACCTAACATATTTAAATTTGGACCGTTTATTATAAGTATTTTCATGAAATGTTGTTATTGTCTACGCTTTCGCGAAAGCTTAAAAATACAGTAAATCTAACGCATAAAAAAAGGCATTTCTATTGAGATGCCTTTTCAGATTTTTCTAAACCGCGCTTAGAATGCAAATCCAGCTCCAATCATAAATACTCTGTTACGAGCATCAAGGTCAAAGCCTGCTAAATCTTCACTACTAAAAACATCCGAGAGGCCTAGATTGTAACGTGCATTAAAATATAAACCGTTATTTAATTTATAGCCTAAGCCTCCAACTACAGCAAAATCTATAGTGTTTATAGCATCACTATTAAAGTTAATATCGCCAGAATCACCATCAGGATTAGAATCAATCTCGCTGTTTACATTAAAACCTATTTGTGGCCCTACTTCGCCATAAAGTCCTTCTACAAAATAATATTTAGCAAGTAATGGCACATTTATGTAATCCAATTGAAACTCAATATCATCTGCATTATCGTTACTTTGAATATCATATCCTTGTCCCGAGTAATATACCTCTGGCTGAACTGAAAATTTTTCTGTCACTGGCACCTCTACAAATGCTCCAAAATGGAAACTTGTTCTCGCATCTGGATCATCAAAATCGTCACCCCCTACGGTTGCAAAGTTAACCCCTCCTTTTGCGCCAAATGACACCTCATCTTGGGCCTTAACTGCTACGACAGAAAATAAAATAGCACTTGCTACTACAATTAATTTTTTCATCTGATTTATTTTTAAAGTTTAAACAAAGCTATTGAGCGAGTTGTTAATATGGTGTTACGCCCATTGTAAACAGTTGTTAAATGAATCTTACGTTCAAAATGCTTTAATTGGTTTTAAAAGTTAATGCGAGGTTGTATTTTCACTACGTGAAATGGGAGACAGCAATAACTAATTATAAGAACTACCTGCGTATAGAGCGTGGATTATCGAGTAATACCATCGACAACTATGCGCGTGATCTTAAAAAACTCACCCGCTACCTTGAGCGAGCAGAGAACCCTATTAATCCGTTGCAAATAACGCTAGAAGATATCCAAACGTTTATTTATACTATCGCAAAAGAGGTTAAAGCGAGATCTCAAGCCCGGATTATTTCCGGACTTAAAGGATTTTTCAACTACTTAGTATTTGAAGATTACCGAGATGACAACCCACTTGATTTAATTGAATCGCCTAAAATAGGTAGAAAATTACCTGATACCTTATCTCTAGAAGAGATCGATTTACTTATCAATACTATAGACCTTTCAAAACCCCAAGGCGAGCGCAATCGCGCTATGCTGGAGGTACTTTATTCTTGCGGGCTACGTGTTACAGAACTGATCTCCATGAGATTGTCTGACCTTTACTTTAATGAGGGATTTATAAGTATTATAGGAAAGGGAGACAAGCAACGTTTTGTACCTATAAGTGAGCATACTCAAAAATACATCGATATATACAGAAAGCAAGTCCGTACACACGTTCCCATCCAGCCAGAATTTGTAGATGTACTTTTTTTAAATAGGCGAGGTCGTAAACTTACACGAGCTATGATATTTACAATTGTAAAAGATCTTGCGATCAAGGCTGGAATTAAAAAAACGATAAGTCCACATACGTTTAGACACAGCTTTGCTACACATCTCTTACAAAACGGTGCCGATTTGCGAAGTATACAGCAGATGCTAGGACATGAAAGTATAACTACTACAGAAATCTATATGCATGTAGATCGAAATGACCTTGCCCGAGAGATGATAAAATTTCATCCTAGAGGTACCTTATAATTATGTCAAAGTTTGAATTATTACGCTTTCGCGAAAGCGTAATTCTCAACTTAATTAATTAAAATTAAATCCTCCTGTCTTCCCGAAACGTATCTAAAACCGTCTTCTCCCCAGAAACCAGCTTCTTCTAGCATAATCCTAATATCCTTTTCCCATTCTGGAAGTGTTACTGTGGTGTTGAGTTCAATAGCATATCCTGTATTTTCAAAAAGGGGATAATCCCCTGTGCCTGGCACACCATCTTGGGAGTCCCACATACCCAATGTTGTACCAGCAGCGTGGCCGTACAATCCTAATGGATGGGTGTATATTGATGGAACAAGTCCTTCGGCTCGTGCTTCTTTTAGTGCTTTTAAAAATATTTGATTGCCTGTTTTACCTGTTTCAAAATTTGCAGTAAAAATATCTTGCACACGATTACCATCTTTAAGTGCTGCTTTTAAGAATGACGGGGCTTCAGTCTCGTTATCCTTAAGTACATAAGCGTGTTGCTGGCAATCTGTATTAAGTCGTAAATATGTGATCCCAAAATCGCAATGCAATAAATCTCCCTTTTGTATCACTTTACCTTCGGGTCTGTTTGAAAATGATACAATGTGGCTCTCGAGCTTCTCTTCAGATCTTTGGATATCTACCGTAGGGTGAAACCAAGTTTCTAATCCCATATCTGTAACACGCTGTCTTAAATACCATACTACATCATCTGTAGTTGTTATTCCAGGCTCAATAACTTTTGAGCTAAATGCATCTTTAATAATATCGTGCGTGATATCAACAAGTTGCTCAAAGTACTTCATTTCTAGCGGCGTTCGAGTTTCTAACCAACCTACCGCTAGGTTTTCGGCAGAGACAATCTTAGCCTTTTGCTCTGGACTCAGTCTTGAGATAAAGGCCTCATAATCTGTCTTTACTACACCATCTGCTAGTCCAAAATTATCTGAATAATTGAGTCCTATTCTTTTAGGATCACGCTCTTCAATTATTTCCAGTAATCTTTGCCATTGATCTGGTTGCTTTTCCTTATCCCAAGCAGATTGTATATTTTTTCCTACGTTGTATCTAGCTACGGCTAGCTTTTCAATAGTGTTTTGTGCTTTGTCTCTGTAGAAAACCAGAATAGTTCTTCTCCTCGCATTGAGCCACGTTGAGGGTAGCATGGTTTTTAAAACTGGATCTTCATTATACTCTCTAGAGATAACAACCCACATATCAATATTTGTTCTATCCATTAATTTAGGAAGGAGATTATCAAATCGATCTGCAAGTACCTCATCTACAACTGTAGCACGCTCTCTTTCTGAAAGAATTTGGGATTGTACGCTCAAAAATGGAATGAAAAGCAGCCAGATTATATGTTTCATAGGGATTGGTTTTGTGATAAATTTAAAACAAAAAAAGCATCTCTAAAGATGCTTTT
>CAWUIT010000119.1:0-8341 GCA_963922345.1 uncultured Dokdonia sp.
TCTCGCAGATTTCCTAAGCGAAGACCCAGATAGAAAAGCAAAATTTGTTCAAGAAATAGGCTCTGCGTATGAAGAAATAGGTTTTGTCTCGTTAAAAAATCATTTTCTTGATGATCAACTTGTAGACGATCTTTATAAAAATGTAAAAGATTTTTTTGCATTGCCAGAAGATACTAAGCGTAAATATGAGATTGAAGGTGGCGGTGGCCAGCGAGGGTATATCTCATTTGGAAAGGAACACGCAAAAGGGAAAAAAGAAGGTGATTTAAAAGAATTCTGGCATTTTGGTCAAGAGCCAAGCGCCGATGCAAACCTTTCTGAAGCCTATCCTGATAACGTACAAGTAGAAGAAGTACCCAATTTTAATAAAAAAGGGATGGAAGCTTACAGAATGCTTGAAAAAACAGGTATTTATGTATTAAGGGCTCTCGCACTTTATATAGGTCTTGATGAATTTTATTTTGACCATTGGGCAAATAATGGGAATAGTATTTTAAGACCTATACACTACCCTCCTATTACCACAGAACCTAAAGGTGCTGTGAGAGCGGGTGCGCACGGTGATATTAATCTCATTACCTTGCTTATAGGAGCCTCTGCCGGTGGATTGCAAGTTTTACGTAAAGATGGAGAATGGATAGATGCAATACCTAATGAAGATGAGCTTGTGATTAATGTGGGTGATATGCTAGAGCGCCACACAAATAATAAATTAAGATCTACCATACACAGAGTTGTAAATCCTCCAAAAGAGCAATGGGGAACGCCTCGATACAGTATTCCCTTTTTTATGCACCCAAGATCAGATATGAAATTAAACTGCCTCGATGCTTGTATAGATGAAGATCACCCAAAAGCCTTTGAAGACATCACGGCTGGAGAATTTTTACACCAGCGTCTAGTAGAAATAGGACTCATTAAAAAATAATCACGCCTACCAATGGATTTGAGCGATCAATTAAAAAATCTCTTCCCAGATCATATTGAAGAAGAGAAAGAGACAGATAATCTGCCCATAGAAGATACGCTGTGGATCCAAGATGATCCTCTTATATGCAAGTATGAAAAACGCAAAGGAAAGCCTATTACCATTATTGAAGGCTATACAGGAGCGACATCAGATTTTAAAATTCTTGCAAAGGAATTAAAGGTATTTCTAGGCGTGGGCGGTAGTTTTAAAAATGAAAGCATCATCATACAAGGTGATTATAGAGATCGTATTATGGCCTATCTACAAGAAAAAGGTTTTAAAACGAAACGTGTAGGCGGATAATTAGAAGTACATTAGTCTCCTTCTATTTTTCTAATTTATTTCAATAATGTCATTTAATGAGTAAAACGTTACACGTTACTAATGGAGACAGCCTCAATAATATTCTCTTAAAGTTAAATATTGATGGAGACTATGCTGTGTGGCGAGAGATGCTTTGCGAAGGGAAAACAGTTGCAGATTTGACAAGCGATTCCTTTAGAAAAGCACGCATCGCTTTTTTTAAAAAAAATTACCCTGATCACGCAGCATCCTACGACGATATGTTTGGTAGTCAGCTCGCGATTATTGCAGATGCATATCTCTATGAGGAGATTAACCTTTGGTTTGAATACGACCTATTCTGTCATATTAATATGCTTGCTTGTATAAGTTTTATAAAGAGTTTAGGTTATAAGGGGCAGGTTTTTTTAGTGTGCAGTGGATGGGTAGATGGTGAAAAGGAGCTCAAAGGATTATCTCAACTAGCTACGCATCAATTATTAAATCATTATAAAAATAAAGTGCTTCTAGATAACCACGACCTCTTCCTTGCAGACGATTTATGGCGTTTATATTGTGGTAAAAATCATCTCACTTGGAAACCTCAAAGAGCCAAAGATTCTAATTTTAAATATCTGTCCAATTGTATAAGTGCTCACAAAGAGCGTTTCCCAAATAAAAAATCAGGGCTTAATACGTTAGAAACTAATATGCTCAGACTCATAAGGAAGTATGAGATACGTTCTGAGCGGCAGTTATGTGGGTATATGCTCAATTATCAAGGCTACTATGGTTATGGAGATTTACAGATTCTCAAAATGATTGCTAGAATGCGGCCCTTTTTTGAAGTAAAAGAAGACCTAATACTACTTACAGAAGAAGCAAACGCTATTTTAGACGAAGGTTTAAACGTATTTTCTAAAATGAAATATACGTGTATTCTAGGCGGAGCTTCAAAATATGATTTTACATTTAACTCAGAAGATCACCAACTCTCAAAAGTTTAATACATGACTATTGCTAGCTCAGAGCTCATACTTAATCCCGATGGAAGTGTTTACCATCTCAATTTGAAACCAGAAGATATTGCGCATACAATAATTACTGTAGGAGATCCAGATCGTGTAGAAACGGTTACTAAACATTTTGATAATATACGATTTACGACTCAAAAGCGAGAGTTTAAAACCACTACTGGGATATATAAAGGCAAGGAGATTACGGTTATTTCTACAGGTATAGGCACAGATAATATTGATATTGTTCTCAATGAGCTAGACGCATTAGTAAATATTGATTTAACAACAAGATCTGTAAAAAGTCATCACACCACACTTGACATCATACGTATAGGTACCAGTGGCTCTATACAAGAAGATATACCAGTAGATTCATTCTTATTGAGCACCTATGCAATAGGTTTAGACGCATTGCTTCACTTTTATAAAAGTAAACAGGTGCAACATATTGAGATACAAGAAGCCTTCAAGACACATATGTCTTGGATGAAAGAAAAGAGTGACCCTTATGTAATAAGTTGTGATGCTACGCTTTCGCAAAAATTTCTTTCTCATAACATCATTGAAGGTTTTACTGCGACAAATATTGGTTTTTATGCTCCACAGGGCAGAACGTTGCGCCTAGAAACAAGCGATCAAACTATGAATGATAAGCTGGCTTCTTTCAATTATAAGATAGGTGCCGAAAAGGAGTTACGTATTACAAATCTGGAAATGGAAACTTCTGGTATTTATGGATTATCAAAACTTTTAGGTCATAGAGCAGTATCCTTAAATTGTATACTTGCAAATCGGGCTACTATGACTTTTAGTCAAAATCCAACTGAGCGTACAGAGCAATTAATTATGTATGCTCTAGAGGCCCTAATTGCAAACTAAGGTGAGGGCAACAAGTTTTTCGCGTAAGCGCTATAATTTTAATCAGTATGGCAATTACAAAACACTTTTCTTTTAACATAGCCTTAAACTGCTCGCATCTTTACTTTTGTAATTTTAGAAAAAAATAAAGATGGTAAAATTCACTGATAAGAACTATAGACATCGCGACTTAAGCTGGCTGAGCTTCAACGAGCGTGTGCTACAGGAAGCCGAGGATAAGCAAAACAATCCACTATATGAGCGGTTAAAATTTCTTGCTATCTATTCGACTAATCTTGATGAATTTTTTAGAGTTCGAGTGTCTCAATTACGCCAGCTCAAACGTGTCAAAAAGAAAATAAGAAAACAATTATCACTTGAGCCTAATAAAATTGTCAAGGAGATAAAAGCAACGGTTGAGGCTCAACAAGAGAGATTTGGTAACATTTTTAGAAAACAAATTATTCCAGAACTCAAAGAGAATAATATAAACATCCTTACTTCAAAAGATTTAAAAACGCAACACACACAAATCATTGAAACCTTTTTTGCTGATGAGATTAAGCAACATCTGCAACCTAAGGAGGTAGCTATTAATGGTAAGGATACCATATTTTTAGACAATCAAGCACTGTATTTTCACGTACTTTTTGAGGATAAAGAAAATGTAGGGTTTGTAGAAATTCCCATTAATGTGATAGATAGATTTGTTGTTTTACCCAAAATAGGTAACAACTACTACATAACATTTATAGATGACATTATCCATCATATGATGGACAGTATTTTTCCTAACAGGACCGTACGTGGCATTTTTGAAATTAAAATTTCAAGAGATGCAGAGCTTTACTTAGATGATGAAGTTGATGGCATTTTAGCAGATCGTATTTACGAATCCTTAAAACGTCGCCATCAAGGACAGCCTACAAGACTTCTCTATGACGCTTCTATGTCTAAAGATGATACAAAACGCTTACGTAAGTTGCTCAATGTAGGCAAGGTAGATATGATGCCTGGTGGCCGTTATCATAATTTTAATGACTTCTTTTCCTTTCCAGATCCGTCAGATAATGAAAAGTTGCATTATAAAAAAATGCCTTTGGTACCGCATAAGGTATTGGAGCACACACAAGATATTTTTAGGTCATTACGAGAGGGCAATCACCTTGTCCATTTTCCTGTAATGTCATTTAATTATGTAGAACAACTTATAGAGGCAGCTGCTAGTGATGCTTTAGTAAGTGAGATAAAAATATCATTATATCGTGTGGCAGATGAGTCACCCCTTACAACCGCTCTACTCAAAGCGCTGGATAATGGCAAGAAGGTCTTTATATTTATAGAAGCAAAAGCGCGATTTGATGAGGAAAATAATATCCTATGGGGACGTAAGTTTGAAGAGAAAGGAGCTACAGTAATCTATAGCTATCCTCGTATTAAAGTGCATTCTAAAATATTATTAGTAAAAAGAAACGAAGATGGTAAAAACAGACGCTACATCTATATAGGGACTGGAAACTTCAATGCCAAAACCTCAAAAATCTACGCCGACCACGGCTTTTTCTCTGCCGATAAAAAATTAGGCAAAGAGCTCAATCGCGTGTTTAAAGTACTTGAGGGAGATCTCATCGTACCTCGTAATAAACACTTACTGGTATCCCCATTTACTACACGTCGTACTTTTGAAAACTTAATCCATCACGAGATAGAGCAAGCTCAAAATGGAAAAAAAGCGGCTATTAAAATCAAAATGAATAGTCTTGAAGATAAGGAGATGATCGCCCTTCTCTATAAAGCAAGTCAAGCAGGTGTAAAGATCACGATGCTCGTACGTGGTTTTACATCTCTCATTCCCGGCATTACTGGCTTAAGTGAGAATATTAAAATAATTTCCATATTAGATAGGTACCTAGAGCACGGTCGCATTTACTGGTTCTACCATAGCGGAGATGAACAACTCTATTTAGGGAGTGCAGACTGGATGACTCGCAATCTTGACCGTCGTATAGAAGTACTAGTACCTATAAAAGATCCAGACTGTTTACAAGAGATGAAAGATATTCTTGAGATTCAACTCTCAGACAACGTAAAAGCACGTGTGCAGAATAGTACAGAGGATAACACTTTCGTGAAAAGTGATACAGACCAACCAAAAATTAGATCGCAATATGCTATTTTTGACTATCTACAAAAGAAGCACACATAGTTTATGATTACTGTCAAAATCGGAGGCGTACCCGAGCATTTTAATCTTCCTTGGCATCTAGCAATTGAAGATAATCTATTTAAAAATCAAGGTATCAATTTAGAATGGATTGAGTTTCCCGAAGGTACCGGAGCGATGAATAAAGCGCTTAGAGATGGTACGATTGATCTTGCTGTGATTCTTACTGGAGGTATCATTAAAGATATTGCAAATGGTAATCCTTCAAAAATTTTACAAGTTTTTGTATCGTCTCCATTACAGTGGGGAGTTCACGTTGCTGGCACAAGTGATTTTACGCAAATTGAAGACCTTAAAAACACAACTTGTGCGATAAGCAGGTACGGCTCTGGATCACACGTAATGGCTCACGTACAAGCAGAAGAAAGAGGTTGGGATACAGACGACTTAAACTTCTTAGAAATCAACACCTTAGAAGGTGCTGTAGAGGCACTTACTCAAGGAAGTGCAGATTACTTTATGTGGGAGCATTTTACAACAAAACCTATAGTTGATAAAGGTATATTTAAACGTTTAGGAGACTTCCCTACTCCCTGGTCTTGCTTTGTGATTGCTGGAAGAGAAGATTTTATAATGGCAAATAGAAGTAGAATACAAATTATACTAGAAATCATTAATACGGTCACTGCAGACTTCAAAAATATCCCCTCAATAGATCGTACCCTCGCAAATAGATACGAGCAAAAGCTAGAAGACATTCAAAAGTGGCTTAGTATGACCACTTGGTCTCAAAAGCAAATAACAGAAGAAGAAATAAACAAAGTTCAAGAGAAAATTTTTGAGCTTAAAATGATTGATAATCAGATAGATGTGAAATCTTTTGTTCTAAATGAATAATTTTTTTACATTTTTACGCAACCCTTTAGAATTTCTTGCATCTTTAAAATAACAACCAACAATCAATCAGAATGACTACCTTTTTTATCGTAATAGGAATCCTTATTGCAGTAAATTTTCTGTTGCTTCAATATTCTTGCAATGATGGAGCAGACACAGAACTAGAGGAAGAAGAAGAGTAAGCTAATTATATATTAAGTTAAAACGGCACTGAAAGCTAATTCAAATTTTCGGTGTCGTTTTTTTTTATCTCAATTTTATACATCCAACTTTTACCAATCAATTGTTTCCTTTCCTCTTTCTTTCAAAATACTATTCACTTGACTAAAATGCTTATTGCCAAACCAATACCCGCGGTTTGCACTTAAGGGAGAAGGATGTCCGGAGATGAGGATGTGATGTCTATCGTTATCTATTAATTTTGCCTTTTTCTTTGCAAAGCCGCCCCATAATAGAAAAATGATATTTTCACGCTTTCGCGAAAGCGTCTCAATCACTGTATCTGTAAATTGCTCCCATCCCTGTTTTTGGTGTGAGCCTGCACTGTGAGCTCTTACCGTTAACGTTGCATTGAGTAGTAATACACCTTGAGCTGCCCATCGCTCAAGATTACCTGAGTCTGGATACGTCTTATCTAAATCTGTGCTTATTTCCTTAAATATATTGACAAGTGAAGGTGGGTGGGGCATCCCATCTGCTACAGAAAAGCAAAGGCCGTTTGCTTGACCTGGCCCGTGATAAGGATCTTGACCGATAATAACAACTTTTACTTTATCAAATGGGCAGTGATCAAAAGCATTGAAAATACTACGAGCAGGAGGATAACAGGTGTGAGTTAAATATTCATTTTTTACAAAAGATGCTAAGTCTTTAAAATATGTTTTTTCAAATTCTGCAGTAAGTTCTTGCTTCCAACTAGACTCGATATTTACATCCATTATCCGTATTTTTGTTAAGGTAATGTCTTATTTGATTAGACATTTCAAAGCTATCAAAAAGATTAGAAAATATAGGCGTGCTTTAGAGCGCTATTACTTTTCGCGAAAGCGAAATTGCTATGATAAAAATTAATAAGAAATCACTTCAAGACTTAGAATTTGATATTGTTTGTGAACACATATCTGAGCGTTGCACTACAGAGAAGGGAAAAGCTAAGGCACTCTTAATTGAACCCTACACTACCCCAAAAAAAGCACTCTTTGGATTACATCAAACTAATGAGTACCTCTCATCACGTGTTGCAGATACGGCTATACCTAATCACGGCTTTGACAGTTTAGACCACGAACTCAAATTTCTGGCTATAGAAGACAGTACTCTTGAAAAAGGCAGCTTTAAAAAACTCTCAAGTATTTCTGAGACCGTTAATATTCACCTCAAATTTTTCAAAAAATTTGAAGAGCGCTACCCTACCCTTTACAATACGGTACGGGAGACTGAGTACACCACAGATATTATAGATGCAGTTACACGTGTTATTGATAAGTATGGTGAGGTGCGTGATGATGCAACTCCCACGCTTGGTACATTACGCCGTGCGATTAATCAAACTAAGGGAAGGATCAACTCGAGTTTTTCAAGTGCGCTAGGTCAGTATGCTGGTTACGGCTATCTTGATGATATACGCGAGACTATAGTAGATAATGTACGTGTGCTTGCCGTAACGGCCATGCATAGACGTAAAGTAAAAGGTTCTATTATGGGTAGCTCAAAAACGGGGAGCATTACCTATATACAACCAGAAGCCACATTGCAAGCACAACGCGAACTCAATAATCTAATTTTTGAAGAAGATGAGGAGGTAAAACGTATTCTAAAGGAACTTACTAATAGAATGCGACCTTATATTCCGCTATTTGAGGAGTATCAAGAACTTTTGAGTGACATCGATCTCATTGCTGCCAAGATGAAATATGCTGAGGCTATTAATGGGCTTTTACCAAAAATCACCACAGATCGAGAGCTCACACTCAAGGATGCCTATCACCCATTGCTATTTTTAAATAATAAGGCCAAAAACGAAAAAACATATCCTCAGGATATCCATTTAGATCAAGGAAGTCGCATAATCGTAATTTCTGGACCTAATGCAGGTGGTAAGAGTATAACGCTTAAAACGGTAGGGTTACTTCAAGTAATGCTACAAAGCGG
>CAWUIT010000120.1:0-8329 GCA_963922345.1 uncultured Dokdonia sp.
TAGTACTATGCGTAACAAAGTACCTTTTTTTAGACATATATTTGCATAAGACATTAATAGATTATGGAAACTAGCATATCAACGCATCACAAAAACATTGGGACATTTATACATCTCTCAACATTTGCAAAATACTTTTTCCCATTTGGAAATTTTATTGCGCCTCTTATCCTCTGGAGTGCTCAAAAAAGAGACTCGGCATTTGTAGATCGGCACGGGCGAGATGCAATCAATTTCCAGTTGAGCATCTTATTGTACTTAATTGCCATCGTCATCTTAAGTATTCCCTTTTTCATCTACTTTGCTATAAGTGCTGGAGGTGGTAGTGAGAGTTTGATCAAGTATGGATACATAAGCGATCCATCAGATTTTGCAGATTTAGGTGGGTTTTTAATTACTGCCATAATACTAGGGATATTTATAGTAGCCATATTTCTTATTGAGATTATATCGGTTATTTCGGCAGCGATTAAGGCTTCTCAAGGTGAGACCTACTCCTATCCATTAACTATTAATTTTATAAAACAATCTACAATAGATACTACCCAGAATTCATCAACTGCGGCAGCTTCTAGTGAAGACGTGTAGATACGCTTTCGCGAAAACGTGAAAATCATCAATCAATCAATCATCCTGTAAAAATCAGGACTAAAACGAACAGTTTAATGCATTTAAAAATGGAAATCTATGAAGATTGAAAACACCAAAGCACAGATGCGTAAAGGCGTGCTAGAGTACTGCATTCTCTCCGTACTGCGAGACGACGATGCGTACGTAGCAGAAATATTAGACACGCTTAAGGATGCCAAGTTGCTCGTGGTGGAGGGAACGATCTATCCACTACTTACCCGGTTAAAAAACGCGGGCTTACTCAACTATCGTTGGGAAGAGTCTACGAGCGGGCCACCTCGTAAATATTACGGACTTACTGAAACAGGTAAGATATTTTTAAAAGAACTTTCAACCACTTGGGATGAGTTACAAACAGCAGTAACTGTAGTAACAACCACTAAAAAAGACAAGAAATGAACAAGACAGTAAATATAAATTTAGCAGGGGTTTTCTTTCACATCGATGAGGATGCTTACGGTAAATTACAAAGATATCTTGCTGCCATCAAACGTTCATTTGAAGGTATGCAAGGGGAAGATGAGATTATTGCAGATATCGAAGCGCGTATCTCAGAATTATTTTCTGAGCGTGTAAAAGATGAACGTCAAGTAATAGGTATTAAAGAACTTGATGAAGTAATCGCAGTGATGGGACAACCAGAAGACTATAGGGTGGATGATGACATTTTTGAAGATGATACAACCACCGGATATTCAAAGAAGACTAAACAAGCCCCACGCATAGCACAGCGTCGCTTTTTTAGAGATACAGATAATGCTTACATAGGGGGTGTATCTAGTGGTATGGGACACTATCTGGGTATTGATCCATTATGGGTGCGTATAGGGTGGGTTTTACTCATAGCACTTACGTGGTTTACCCTTGGAGGTACCGCTCTTATATACTTAGCACTATGGGTCTTTGTACCAGAAGCACAAACTACCGCAGATAAACTCGCTATGCGGGGAAAGGCAGTTAACATTGACAATATCACAGAAAAAGTAAAAGAAGGATTTGAAAATGTGGCTGATACGGTAAAAAATGTAGATTATGATCGCTACGGGAACAAGGTAAAAACAGGTGCTCAAGGTTTTTTTGGAACTCTTGGTAAAATCATTATGTTTTTCTTTAAAGTTATTGCAAAAATTATAGGTGTATTGCTCATCATTGTGGGTGCATCTGTTGTGATATCTTTACTTATCACCCTATTAACAGGTGGCGTAGTAGATATTTTTACTCCCGATCTTGCAAATATGCCTTGGGTACATAATGAGACAGGACTTCCTATATGGTTAGTTTTACTACTCACACTCTTTGCCGTAGGTATTCCATTTTTCTTCCTATTCTACTTAGGACTTAAAATTCTATCATCTAATGTAAAATCGCTACCATTAAGTGCAAAGCTATCTTTGTTAGGTTTATGGCTAGTCTCTGCGATAATTATAAGTGTTTTTGCGGTAAGAGAAGGCATCAAGTATTCTAATACTGATACTGGAAAAATCACAGAACGTACAGAACTCGCCATCACCTCAAATGATACCTTGCGTATTGAGATGCGAGGTAGTGATCGCTATGACATTCCTTTTGGTAGGTCTACCGGATACATGAGGACAATAAAAAGTAATGATGAAAACATTACTATAGAACGAGACATAAGGCTTATAGTAAGAAGTTCTAAGGATAGTGCTGCCTATATACAACTAGAAAAAAGAGCAGATCACTTTACGTATGATGCGGCTCGTGATCTTGCATCATCTATAACGTACAACTTTGAGTTAGAAAATGGAGTTTTAACATTAGATAACTATTTTACATCTCCTTCAGAAAAAACCTTTGGTCATTGGAATGATCGAGAGATTCAAGTGATTCTTTATTTACCAGAAGGCACAACACTTATTGCAGATGAGAATACCTACTCTTACCATCGTAATGACAGTCGCTATCGAGATATACTAGATATTGGAACAGAAGAAAAGTTTTTAAAAGTAGGTAATGGCAGACTTATCTGTGATGATTGTCCAGAATCAAAATCATACGATCGGGATGACTCTTGGGAATATTCGGATGATGGTGAATGGGATGAGCGCAGCTCTCGAGAGTCTGATACTGATAATCGATGGGAAGACGATGCTGGTATACCTGAGCCACCAGCAGCAACCACAGCCGTTCCCGCCCCCGAGGCTCCTACCGCTCCCAATAACAACAGAGATACTTTTGAAAATAAAGGCATCTAAATAAATAGCAAATGAAAAATCTAACCAACCTTTTATACCTCTTGCTGCTACTCCCTATTCTTGGAGTAGCTCAAGTTCCAAAAGATAGTGAGCTTTATAAAGAAATTCTCGCCGTAGATACAGCACTTTTTAGCTCATATAATAATTGTGACATAGAAAAACACGAAGCCTTAATCTCAGATGATTTTGAATTTTACCACGATAGAGGTGGCCTCACCACAGATAAGGCTCGGTATATGCTTTCTATAGAAAATAATGTTTGCGGCAAAGTAAAAAGAACTCTTACCGAGGGAACATTTGAGGTGCACGAAATTAAAGATTTTGGCGCCGTAGCATTAGGAAAACACAGTTTTCATAATCTCGTAGAAGATAGTCATTCAGAACCGTCAAAGTTTATTACCACATTAAAGAGAACTCCAGAAGGATGGAAAATCACACGTGTAATAAGCTTACACTAGTTATCTATACAATTCAGTCGTAAATAACTACAATTGGGAAAGATACGCTTTCGCGAAAGCATAAAAAATCGCAAGTTTACATCATCAATCAAGTCGAACACATCAAAAACTAACGATTATGACCACAATTATCAAATTTATCTTAGGATTACTCACCGCCTTACTTTTTACCTCTTGCAACTTTGATTTAAGCATAGGTCAACTACGTGGAAATGGAAACGTAATCACAGAAGACATGAACATTACAGAAGATTTTAACGAGGTAACTGCTGGTAATGGATGGGAAGTATACCTTGAAAAAGGAGCTTCTAACTCTGTAATCATTGAAGCAGATGAAAACCTCGTTGAGGCGGCAAAAGTGTACGTAAAAAATGGTGATCTCAAAATCTATTGCGACAAAGGAATAAGCAGCGCAAAATCTAAGAAAGTGTTTGTCACCTACTCAGAAAATCTAGAAGAGGTAAGTGCAAATAGTGGCGCTAGTTTAACAACAAAAGAAGCGCTAGTAGGAGAAGACATTGAGCTTGATGCATCCTCTGGAGGAACTTTACGTGTTGAAGTAAATGCAAAAAATGTAGAGACAGATGTAAGCAGCGGTGGCGTGGCTCGGGTATCTGGAACAGCAGATCAATTGGATGCCTCTGCTTCTAGTGGCGGTGTGGCAAGAATAAGCGATCTAAAATCACGCTCTGCTAGCGTAAATGCATCTTCTGGAGGTGTTATGGATGTATATGCCTCAGAAAACTTAAAAGCAGATGCATCTTCTGGTGGGATTATAAATTACTACGGCAATCCAAAACAGGTTGATAAACCTAAAAAGAGTTACTCTGGCGGGGTGATTCGTTCTAAAAATTAATTCTCTTTCTTGTACTAAAATACGAGAAGAAGAAAATATAGAGATGTAGGTTTTGGCAGCAACTTACATCTCTTTATATTTAGAGCAAACTATACACTATGTTCTCAAATAAGTATGTGACCGTACTACTCATTTTAATTTTTTCATTACAACTCTCTGCTCAAAAGAAGATGAATCTTTATTTTAAAGATGGCACTATAAAAACAGGCTATGTAGAGTTTAAAAAGGATGAGGTGAAATTTAGAACGCAACAGAAAAAAGGTAAAAAAGAAAAATTTGATTACGCGCTACTTGATTCTGCTGCTGTACCTGTTAACCCTAGAGCAAAAAGACAACGAGCACCCAAAACTGTGTATTTTCTTCCAGAAGGTGAGAAGGGTAAAAAAATTAGTGTTTTTGATCTTGTTTCAACAGGAAGTGTAAATCTTTATAAAAAGACGGTCTTAGCAGGTTACCAAGGCTACTGGATCAACACAGGTGGCGGTGGTGTAGGAGGTTCCAATGTTTTTATGGGTGGTCCGCCAGCAAAAAAAGTGACTATTTATGCACTCAAGCGAACTAATGAAACTAATGCAACTATTTTAGGAGGGAAGGATACCTCAATTGTAGGTCTCAAATTAGTAAACAGTTTTAAAAAACACTCCGAAGAATATTTTTCAGATTGTCCTGACCTTGTTGACAAAATCAAAAACGGAGAAAGAGGATTTAAAGAAAGTGATATTAGAAAAATTGTAGCACACTACAATTCAAAATGCAAAGGCTAATCTGCAATTGCTATCAAAACAAAAACGACGGTCTGAGCCGTCGTTTTTTTTGAAGTACTCAGATATTTTTTAACGCTGGGAAGCCGGAACTTCATCTGTATAGGTAGAACCTACCCCAGGTTCATCTTGAGGTACTTCACCTATAGAAGCAAGGTAGCGCTCTGCATCCAGTGCAGCCATACAGCCTGTTCCTGCGGCAGTGATCGCCTGTCTATAGACGTGATCTGCAGCATCTCCAGACACAAATACACCTGGCACCGTCGTTTTTGAGGTTCCTGGTGTGTTAATAATATAACCTGTTTCATCGAGCTCTAGATAGTCTTTAAAGATATCTGTATTAGGCTTATGACCAATGGCCACAAAAAACCCAGTTGCTGGGATATCTTTTTCCTCTCCAGTAACATTATTTTTTACTCTAGCTCCAGTAACACCTACGTCATCTCCTAATACCTCTACTGTTTCTGTGTTGTAAAGTATCTCAATATTTTCCGTATTCTTCACACGTGCCGCCATAATTTTTGAGGCTCTAAACTCATCGCGACGCACTAGCATGGTTACTTTTTTACATAATTTTGAAAGGTAGTGTGCCTCTTCACAAGCACTATCTCCAGCTCCTACTATGATTACTTCTTGTCCTTTATAAAAGAATCCATCACAAACAGCACAAGCAGACACTCCGCCTCCCATTTTTAGGTATTTCTGCTCTGAGGGTAATCCTAGATATTTTGCACTAGCGCCAGTAGATATAATTACAGACTCCGCGTGTATCTCTTTTTCACCATTAACCCACGCCTTATGCACATCACCAGAAAAGTCAACTTTTGTGATCCAGCCGTCGCGCACATCTGTTTCAAAGCGCTCTGCCTGCTTTTGTAATTGAACCATCATTTCGGGTCCTGTCACTCCATCTACATACCCAGGGAAATTTTCCACCTCATTTGTAGTAGTGAGCTGCCCTCCAGGTTGTTGCCCTTGATATAATACAGGTTTCATATTTGCACGAGCTGCATAAATGGCAGCCGTATAACCCGCTGGCCCAGAGCCTATGATCAGACATTTTACTTTTTCTATTGACATACTTTTATATTTTAAGCTTTCGCGAAAGCGTCCTTATATACAATCACGATACTATCATTACTCTCATTTAAGTCATTACAAAAGTAGGATTTACAATCCGAAACTTACAATCAAGTTATCAAGAAAGCACATTTGTTTATCACCAAAATTGATGCTGTTTAGGTTGTGTTAAGAGTGATTGTTGTCCCAAGGATATTATGTAAATTGCTATTAAAATTTACTTTATGTCTATTCGCTTTATATACATTATTGCACTACTTATTGGAACTACCGCTTGCGCGCAAGAAAATCGCCAGAACGATGTGCCTCTTACTACAAATACAAATTATACCTATGAGGTTCTTGTTCCTGAGCTTACAAATCCTTGGGGACTAGATATACTTCCAGATGGAGCATTGCTCATTACGGAAAAAAGTGGTGAACTTGTTCACTTTAAAGATGGGTCTAAAACGATGATTTCTGGTGTGCCTGAAGTCTCAAGTCGTGGCCAAGGTGGCCTGCTGGATATTAGATTAGATCCAGATTATGAAAATAATGGCTGGTTATATATCACATACTCATCTCCAGAAGGTGAAGAAAGCGGAGCTATGACAGCTCTTATGAGAGCAAAACTAGATGGGCAGACCTTAACAAATCAAGAGGTATTATATAAGGGCACACCAAACACCCGCAAGGGACAGCATTTTGGATCGAGAATACGTTTTGACAAAGACGGTTACTTATTTTTTTCAATAGGAGAGCGTGGAGAACGTGATGTAAACCCGCAAGATATTACACGTGATGGTGGTAAAATCTATCGCCTCAACCCAGATGGTACTATACCTAAGGATAATCCCTTTGTAGGTAAAAAAGATGCAAAAGAGGCCATTTTTTCATACGGACATCGCAATCCTCAAGGAATGGCAGTGCACCCTACAACTGGTGAAATATGGACACACGAACACGGTCCTCGCGGAGGAGATGAAATTAATATACCAGAGTCTGGTAAAAATTACGGCTGGCCAGTAATAAGTTATGGTATTAATTATAGCGGGACTGAGTTTACTGAAATCACAGCAAAAGAAGGAATGGAACAACCTCTCTATTATTGGGTGCCATCTATTGCCCCATCTGGTATGGCTTTTGCCACCGGTACTGGAGATACGCATCTCGAAGGGAATTTACTTATAGGTTCATTAAAGTTTGAATATTTAGAGCACGTTATTTTAGAAAATGATAAAGTGATTGCTCGTGAGAAATTACTAGAAGATGTGGGTCGCGTACGCAACGTGATTGTACATAATGGTACTGTTTATGTAGGTGTAGAAGGAAAAGGAATTTTAAAGCTTATTAAAAAGTAACGCCTTAAACCTTTATATAAACAATTAACTATGAAGATGATCACTTACGTTATTCTTATTGCCATAGGGATTTCTACCGCTTTCGCGAAAGCGAACAAAAAACAATATATCAAACAAGATCCACTCGCCGCATCTATGGAACGTGGTGCAGCGGTTTATCAAGATTTTTGTATACAGTGTCACCTAGGCAAAGGTGAAGGAGTTGCTGGAACTTTCCCGCCATTGGCAGCTTCAAATTGGCTTACTCCTGAGCGCTATAAAGAAGCTATTAAAGTTGTAAAATATGGGCAACAAGGTAAGATTGTAGTCAATGGAGAAACGTACAATGGTGTTATGGCCAACCTTGAGCTCTATGATGATGAGGTGGCAGATGTAATGAATTACATAATGAACAATTGGGGTAACTCTCAAGAGCAGATGATCACAGAAGAAGAGGTCTCGGCCATCTCAGAATAAGCGATTTTGAGCAAAAAACTTTTGAGACGTTAATTTTTAATATTTCCTTGGGTATAAATATCAGGAAAATCACCTACCTTTTTATAAAAGAAAAAATTATGAAAAAATTACTCCTACTTTGTACGATGATTTTCTTTTGTAATCTGGCGCTTATAGCCCAAGATTATACAAAAGGAAGTCTCACCTTAACTAATAACACGACTGTCGAAGGTGCTATTGCTATTAATTATCCAACTGAAACTATAGCACTAAGTAGAAACAATCAGGTGGTTTCTTACAGCTTTGATCAAATTACCAGCGTAAATATTAATAACCGAATTCTAAACAAAATTAGAGTTGCCGATATTCCATATTTTGCAGCTCCACTTGAAGATGGGAATGCTTCTTTGTATCAAATTAACGAGAGTCAATATCTAGTCACAACAAAAAGTGGAAAATCTCAAGTGATTGATCTAGAAAATGATCGCGCTCGTATCCCAGGGATATTGTCAGTACTATTTGAAGATTGCAATTCTATAAGACGCTCTCTAAA
>CAWUIT010000121.1:0-8328 GCA_963922345.1 uncultured Dokdonia sp.
CTACAACGGGACTACACTTTCACGATATTAAAAAATTACTTGCTTCTTTTGAAGCATTAATACAGAAAGGTCACTCCATAATAGTTATTGAGCATAATATGGACTTAGTCAAATGTGCAGATTATGTGATTGATATGGGTCCAGAAGGTGGAAAAAACGGTGGTTATCTTGTTGCAACAGGAACACCAGAAGAAGTTGCCGAAAATAAAAAATCCTTTACAGGTAAGTATTTAAAAGAGAAACTTTAAGTAAAATGCTTGTTTCATTTTTGAGGATGGGCTGTTTAGATTGTCGGAATTATATGCCTCGGGATGCTTGATACACTTGAGGTATTCATTTGAAAAAATAATTTATAAATTACGCTTTCGCGAAAGCGTAAAATGTCTACATAATTTATGAAACACTTAAAATTCTCTCTTATCTTCCTGATAGCTGCTTCAATGTATTCTCAAAATACTGAGATATTTCTATTTGATATCGTTGAAGAAAATGGCACTCGGTCTTTTGAAAACGAACAAAACATATCCAAGAGTCCTGATTATGATAGCCAACCCAGTTTTCTAGCAAAAGATGTACTCATCTATGCAGGGACTCGCAATGGACAAACTGAGATCCTACAATACACGAGAGGAGCGGTAAGACAACTCAATTACACGACCGATGGTGGGGAATATTCTCCACAATTTATACCAGGTCAGAGAGGGATCTCTGCTGTAAGGCTTGATCCCGACGGGTTACAGAGGCTCTACAAATATCTACCAAGAAATAAAAAAACGCCTTTGCTTATTGATGATGCTGTGGTCGCGTACTATACTTGGTTTGATAAGAATATTATTGTCTCTGCAGACATTGTTGAAAACGAGTTGCATCTTTCAATACATAATTTAAAAGCGGAAGAAAGTGAAGATTTACAGCTTAATGTAGGTAGATCATTTCATAAAATACCACAGACTCAACTTGTCAGTTTTATAGACAAAAGCTCCGATATTTCGGTTATAAAATCAATTAACCCACTGACCAGAGAAATAACGGAAATCACTCCTTTACTCAAAGGGATGGAAGATATAGCCTGGCTAAATGATGGTAGTATTCTTGCTACGTTAGGGCCAGATGTTTATATCAAAAAGAAAGATAAAGATTGGCAAATCATATATTCTTTTGATAAAACGGTCTCAACAAGCTTATCAAGAATAGCTGTATCTCCAGACGATAGCCAAGTTGCAATTGTGGCACAACTTGAAAATTAATAACGTTTTGACTTAGAACACATTACTGAGAGATTAGTATCTTAGTTATTCTAAAATGTAATGCTATGAAATTTTCCCGAGTTACAAACTTCTTGACCTGTCTTATCGTACTTCTGGTCTCATTGAATATTAATGCACAAGGCGTAGAGTATGATGAAATCGTAGATGGTGATCTCTCTGACGATTTTGAAAATCCTAGTGGTCCCTTTACTTTAGAAGTAGGTAATAATTCTATAAAGGCCAGCCAAAAAGGGAATCCGAGGGATATTGATTATGTTACAATTACCCTACCTCCAGATTTACAGCTTGATCAACTTTTTCTAGAAACATATGAAGCAGAGGGTACTAATAATAATGCATTTTTAGGTATTCAAGAAGGAGCTGCCTTTACAACAGACGCCTCTAGTACAGGAGCAGCAGATTTGCTTGGTGGTATCACCTATGGTAGCGGAAATTTAGATACAGATATGCTTCCGCAAATGGGTCAACTTGGACAAGGGTTTACGCCTCCCCTACCCACTGGAACTTTTACGCTCTGGCTCAATCAAACAGGGCCAGTATCTGAAGCTACACTCAGGTTTGTTGTATCAGGTACTTTAGGTCTTGAGAATAATAAACATGATCACAGCGTTAGCGTCTATCCTAATCCCACATATAATGATGTATCAATTACATCACCTTCATTACATATAGGACCGATTGAGTTATACACCATTGCTGGAAAACAAATTGTAGTTGATCCTACTTCAAAAACAATTTCATTGAATGCATATCCATCCGGTATTTATCTTATGCGTATTACAACAGATCGTGGCGTTATCTCTAGAAAAATAATCAAGCAATAGATATTAGAAGAATGAAAGTACTAACAATTATTTTAATTATCACCTTCTCGCTAATTGGTTGTAAAAAGGACACTTCAGATCAAGGGGATGCTACTTTTAAAAAAAATACTGCTAAAATACCAATGAGCAAAATAGACCATCAACTGCGTCAAGTAGCTCTTGCTACCATTGCTCCAGAACTTGATGGAATGTCTAAAGATCCCGCTTGGCAATCTGCAACCTGGTATGAGTTGGATCAAAATTGGTTAGGAGAAAATTACTCAGAAGATGATTTTTCAGGGCGCTATAAGCTTACTTGGACACCCGAAGCGCTTTACATACTAGCTGAGATCACAGATGATAAAATTTATGATAAAGAGGAGGATCCCTTAAAATTATGGTGGGATGATGACTGTCTCGAGATTTTTATTGATGCAGATAATTCTGGTGGAGGTCACCAGTTTACGCATAATGCCTTTGCCTATCACGTCGCATTAGATGGTAATGTAGTTGATATAGCCCCTGGAGAAGTACCTACTTTATATAATAGTCACGTTCAATCTGAAATAAGTAAAATTGACTCAAATACGATGATCTGGGAGTGCAAAGTGACTGTCTACAACGACACTTTTAAGGATAATAGTGCAAATGAGCCCAAAGTTCTAAAGGGTGGTCAAAAAATAGGATTTGCGCTTGCATACTGTGATAATGATAATAGCCCCGAGCGTGAAAATTTCATAGGCTCTGTCCCAGTGCCTGGAAAAGACAAAAATAGAGGCTGGATAGACGCTGGTATTTTTGGAACTATTGAGTTGATAGATTAGAAATTTACGGTCACTACTCGTGTTTTTATAAGCAATCTCCAGTAATTCTTTTGTTATCTTTAAGGTCAAACTTAAACACATTAAAGGATGACCCAAAATGCTTCTTCAAGAATCAATAAATTTTCTTACCAATTTTCACCAATAATTATCACGTTTAGTATGCTCCTCTTCTTTGGAGGAATTACTTCACACGCGCAGACAGATACTAGAATATATGATATCATAGACGCTGTCTCAGAAGATAGACTACGATCAGATGTACGCACACTAGCAGATTTTGGTACGAGACATACGTTAAGTGATACATTATCTCAAACAAGAGGCATAGGTGCTGCTAGACGCTGGATAAAAAGCGAATTTGAAAAAACAGCCGCCGCTTGTAATGGATGCTTAGACGTTTTTTATCAAAGTAACTTAGTTAAAAAAGGAGAGAATAATCGCATCACAAAAGATGTCGAGGTGGTTAACGTACTTGCTATTCAAAAAGGAAGTAAATACCCCAATCGATATATTATTATGAGTGGGGATATAGATAGTCGTATTTCAGACCCAACAAATTATACAGATGATGCTCCTGGAGCCAACGATAATGCTACGGGAATGGCGGGAACACTTGAAGCAGCGCGTGTCTTATCAAAATACACCTTTGAAAACAGTATTATTTATGTTGGACTTTCAGGTGAAGAGCAAGGGCTCTTTGGTGGTAAAGGGATGGCTGCTTATGCAAAAGAGCAAGGTTGGGATATCATTGGTATTCTCAATAATGACATGATCGGAAACATTGAAGGTGTAGATGGGGTAATTGATAATCGTACGTTTAGGATTTTTTCTGAGCCAGTCCCACCTACAGAAACAGAGCAACAACGTCGTGCACGCCGCTTCTATGGTGGTGAGGTAGATGGTATCTCGCGCCAGCTTGCAAGATACATTCATAAAACGGTCAAAGAATATATGCCCGAGATGAACCCAATGATGGTATATCGTCTCGATCGTTTTGGCCGTGGTGGGCATCATAGACCGTTTAACGATGCTGGATTTGCGGGTATACGTATAATGGAAGCTCACGAAAATTACACCCAACAGCATCAAGATATACGTGTAGAAGATGGTATAGCCTATGGAGATACTTTTGAGCACGTCAATTTTCCATACGTAAAAAAACTTACTGCCGTAAATGCTATAAACTTAGCTAGTATTGCTTGGGCTCCTCCCACTCCAAGTAATGTAGGTATAGGTGGCATTGTAGAGCCTAGTGCAAGATTGCAGTGGGATCCTGTGCCTGGAGCTGTTTCTTATAAAATATACTGGAGAGATACTACCTCTCCTACTTGGGATAACTCTCGTACAGTAACAGGAACATCACATACATTAGAAGGTATAGTGATTGATAATTTCTTTTTTGGTGTTGCTGCGGTAGGTAATAATGGACACGAGAGTCCAGTTGCCTTCCCAAGCAGAATTATTAGATAAAAAACCTTAATTATTCAACATCACATAATGAGACTAATAGAAAAACATATGTTTAAAAAAATAAGTATTACCTGCCTAGTGGTGATTTTTAGCGCTTTCGCGAAAGCGCAAACTTCCTTTGACCAAGATATTGAGGCAGTAAAGGATAAAGTTATTGAATGGAGGAGAGACTTTCATCAAAATCCAGAATTAGGAAATCGTGAGTTTAAAACAGCCGAAAAGATCGCTAAACATCTTGAAAGCCTTGGTATAGAAGTCCAGACGGGCGTTGCAAAAACAGGTGTCGTAGGGCTGCTTAGAGGAGATAATCCTGGTAAAGTCATAGCCTTAAGAGCAGATATTGATGCGCTTCCAGTAACTGAGCGTAACGATTTACCTTTTAAATCTGAGGTGACGACCACCTTTTTGGGCGCGGAGACAGGTGTAATGCACGCTTGTGGTCACGATACACACACAGCAATATTAATGGGGGTTGCAGAAGTTTTATCTAAGAACAAGGATAAAATCAATGGATCTGTAAAATTCATTTTTCAACCCTCAGAAGAAGGTCCTCCTCCTGGTGAGGAAGGTGGAGCCAAATTAATGGTAAAAGAAGGTGTTCTTGAAAATCCAAAAGTAGATGCCATATTTGGCCTTCATATTAATAGTAGCACACCAGTGAATACTATTCGCTACAAGCCTGGAGGTACAATGGCTGCTACAGAACGTTTTGTAGTAAACGTAAAAGGTAAGCAATCGCACGGTAGCCAGCCGTGGTCTGGGATTGATCCTATCCTTATTTCGGCAAAAATTATTGACGGTTTTCAGAGTATTATTTCTAGAGAAAGTAAATTAACAGAAGAAGCTGCAGTCATTACTGTAGGTAAAATCACATCTGGATTGCGTTTTAACATCATTCCAGAAAGCGCAGAAATGATAGGTACGGTACGTACACTAGATCCAGATATGCGTGAAAAGATTATACGTCGTATGACAGAAATGGCTCGCGACATTGCAAAAGCTTATGGGGGTGAAGCTACCATAGACTGGCAAGAAATGACCCTTGTTACCTATAATGATCTTGACCTAACAAAACAAATGTTACCCACCCTTGAAAAAGTAGGCGGTGCTGATAATATTAATCTTCAAAAGGCAGTAACGGGCGGTGAAGACTTTTCTTATTTTCAAGAAAAAGTACCGGGATTTTATTTTTTCTTAGGAGGAATGACACCTGGAAATACAGAAGCTTTTCCTCATCATACTCCAGATTTTTTCATTGATGAAAGCGGGTTTCAATTAGGTGTAAAAGCGCTGAGTCAAATGAGCATAGATTACCTGTCAAACTAAAAAAAATAATTTAACAATTTTATCAACCTCTCTTTATCCAAAGAGAGGTTTTTTTTGTTTTAATTAAGACAAAATTATCATAATATGAAGTTAAGATCATTGTAACCAAATTGTAAACTTTATGATTTCTTTTTGTTAAATAAACACTCAAAATTACAATTTGAATAATAGGAATATTCCTACATATTAGAATATCAGTTACTTATATATCATCTACTCAGAAATTTCCCCTGTATGTTAAAATTACGAATTTATCAAATTATGATAAACTTAGGTTAATTGTGATATGATATTCTTAACGATTATATCGATTAGATAATTTTATCGCATCATTAAAAAACATACATACATGAAAAAAACGATTATCAAAAAGTATCTATTTTTGATTCTTCTAGGGTTTATGGCTCAAGTGACATTTGCTCAGAAGACAATAACTGGTACAGTAAAAGAACAAAATGGGCCCCTCCCTGGAGCCAATGTTTTGATTAAAGGTACCACCACTGGTACTCAGACTGATTTTGATGGAAATTTCTCTATTGAAGCCTCTGCAACAGATGTATTAATCTTTAGCTATGTGGGCTTCAAAGATCAATCTATTACCGTTGGAAATCAAACAAACATCGCTGTGACTCTTGAAGAGGATAATGCTCTTGATGAAGTAGTAATTGTCGCTTTTGGGTCACAAACAAAAAAGAAAAATGTACAATCTGTATCTGTAGTTGGTCAGGATGCTATTAAAGATATCCCGGCAAACTCACCACAAGAGTTACTACAAGGTCAAGCAGCAGGTGTACAAGTAGTGCAGTCTTCTGGTGTGCTTGGAGCAGCTCCTACTATTAAGATTAGAGGTGTCGCATCAGTATCTTCTGGATCAAGACCTTTATTTGTAGTAGATGGTGTTCCTCTTAACGATACTGATCTTACATCCAACCAAGGTGCAAATCAGGGTCTTAACCCTCTTGCAAATATTAACCCAAATGACATTGAGTCTATCTCAGTATTAAAAGATGCTTCTGCAACAGCTATATACGGTTCACGAGGATCTAATGGGGTTGTGATTGTTACAACAAAATCTGGATCAAAAGGAGGACAAACTACGGTAACCCTCAATGTAAGTTCTGGAGTGAGTGAATCTACGGATACATTTAATATGATGAACGCAGATCAATTTAGACAGTATTCTGTAGATGCAAATTACTTTGGAATTGATAATCCTGCAGATTTACCACAAGGATCTTTTGACTGGGTAGACGGTGTAACAAGAACTGGTATTTCAAAAAACATTGATGCCTCTGTGAGCGGTGGTAGTGAAAAAACATCCTTTTACATTAGTACCAACTTTAAAGATGAAGAAGGTTTCATTATTGGAAATGAATTAAAGCGACGCTCTGGTCGTATAAACATAAATCATACTGCCACAGATTGGTTAGAAATAGGTGCCAATGTAGGTATTACAAGAAATGAATTTGACCGTGTAGGTGCAGAAAATAGTACTTTTGCTCCGTTAACTTCGGCATATTTAATACGCCCTTGGGTAGAACCAAGAGATGAAAACGGAAATTTTGTAAATACAGGTTTTATTGCAAACACAATAGCAATTGAATCTTTAGATATCAATAATTCTGACGTAACGAGAACTACCGGTAACGTATCAGCAAAAGTTTCTCTACTAGAAGGATTAAGTTTTAATTCTCGTTTTGGTATTGACAGAGTATTAATTGAAGAGCAACAACGTTCATTTGAATTAAACTCACCAGGTGGTACAGGATCAAACTTTTATGCACAAGATAATCGTTACATCCTTACAAACACATTTAACTATGACACAACATTTGGCGATAAGCACGACGTAGGTGCAGTAGCGGGTATCTCTTTTGAAGAAAATACTATTAGAACAATTGCAGTTGCAGGTACTGGTTTTGCAAGTGATTCTAGCTTAAACGTCGAATCTGCAGCGCAAAAAACAACTACAACATCTGGAGCAACGGCAAACAGTCTCGTAGGTTATTTTGGACGTGTAAATTATGCTTACGACAATAAATATATTCTTGAAGGATCTTTACGCCGTGATGGTTCATCTCGTTTTGGAGCAGATAATCGCTTCGGTACTTTCTTTGCATTAGGAGGTGCTTGGAACATTTCTGAAGAAAAATTCTTAGAGGATAGTTCTTGGATAAACAACCTTAAATTGAGAGCCAGTTTTGGTACGACAGGAAATGACCGTATAGGAAACTTCCAATCACTGGCACTGTATAGTGGTGGAACTTTCGGTCAGTACAACGATCAAGCTGGACTTGCTCCAGTATCTGCACCAAATCCAGATTTAAAGTGGGAACGCTCAAAAGCATTTGACGTAGGTATTGCTGGTGATTTATTCAACAACAGAATCTCTTTTAGTGTTGATTATTACAGAAAAAGAACTGATGATTTGATTCTTAACCTTCCTCTTCCTATTTCTACAGCCGCCGGTGTAAACAACACGATCGCCCGTAACGTTGGGGAAATTGAAAACAGAGGTTTTGATATAAGTCTTACTTCTGATAACTTTAGAGAGGGTGATTTCAAATGGACTACTACTTTCAATGTTGGACTTAACACGAATGAAGTCCTTTCATTACCAGGAGCGTCTATTGACAC
>CAWUIT010000122.1:0-8217 GCA_963922345.1 uncultured Dokdonia sp.
TTACTTACTAGCAAATAACTTAACGTCACTTTCTGAAACTTCTTGACCGCTCAAAATGATTAGTCGTTCTACTACATTGCGCAATTCTCTTATATTCCCTGTCCAGTCATATGCTTTTAAAAGCTCGATAGCTTTAATGGAAAATGACTTTTGGGCTGTTCCCTGCTCTTCTGATATTTTCTTTGCAAAATGTTCTATTAAAATAGGAACATCATCGCGTCTATCGTTAAGTGCTGGGACTTTAATTAAAATTACTGCCAGTCTATGGTATAAATCCTCTCTAAATTTCCCGTCTGCAATTTCTTTTTTGAGATTCTTATTTGTAGCGGCAATCACACGCACATCTACTTTGATATCTCTATCACTTCCCACGCGCTGTACTCGACTCTCTTGTAAAGCTCTAAGGACTTTTGCTTGTGCAGAAAGACTCATATCTCCTATTTCGTCAAGGAATATAGTCCCTCCATTTGCGGCTTCAAATTTACCTGCGCGGTCCTTATTAGCACTAGTAAACGCTCCTTTAACGTGACCGAACAGTTCGCTCTCAATAAGTTCTGAAGGAATGGCAGCACAGTTTACTTCAATTAATGGTCCTTTTGCTCTCTCACTTTTTTCGTGTAACCAGTGTGCGACCAATTCTTTTCCAGTACCATTAGGTCCCGTAATAAGTACTCTTGCATCTGTAGGAGCCACTTTCTCAATCATCTCTTTGATTTGATCAATCTCGGGACTCTCTCCTACCATCTCATACTTTTTACTCACTTTTTTCTTAAGCTGGATATTCTCTACTACTAGATTTTTGCGATCTAGCGCATTGCGTACCGTGTTGAGTAATCTATTTAAATCTGGTGGTTTTGAAATATAATCAAACGCACCTAAGCGCATCGTATTTACAGCGGTATCCAAGTCGCCGTGACCAGATATCATAACCATAGGAGTTTCTGGTTTTAGCTTACGAGCCGCCTCAAGCACCTCAACCCCATCCATTTTAGGCATTTTAATATCACAGAGGACGAGATCGTAATCTTCCTCTCTTATTTTATTAATTCCTTCTAATCCATCTGTAGCCTCATCTACAGCGTAGTCTTTACTCTCCTCAGATAGAATCTTCGTGAGAACACGTCGTATTGCTGCTTCATCCTCAATAATCAAAATTTTTGCCATACTTATAATTTAAATTTAATACCACTGCGGGCATAAAATGTATTCTTATCATTTATAGTAAAGACGTCATCCCTGTCTTCATTGCGCAATCTAATATCATTAATCACTGTATATCCCGCATACACGTAAAATACGAGATGATCTGTTATCAAGTATTCATAACCTAAGCCAGACAATACGACCGTCATCGAAATACTAAAAGCCTCGTCTGATGTATCATTAGTTTGAGCTACGTTAAGATCTTCTTGGATGTTTGCATAAAAACCATCTAAAGTTAAAAAGGCTTGCATAATGTGCTTCTTTTCTGTCCCAAAGTACCTCTTAATATTAGATTTAGGAACGCCTAACACAAAAGACCAGTCGGAATGAAACTCCTTATAATAATTTACAAAGGGTAAGGGAAAAGGTCTTCCAGATTCTGTATCAAAACGCCCACCTAGGATCAATCGCCACGGCTTGTCCAATCCCTCGTTAGTCTTGTCGTTAATAAAATAAATAGCACCTGTATGAATAATATCATCTGAGGTTAGTTTTCCAGTGCTAAAATTTGATGTTGCTCGTGAAGCAACTCTCGCCCCCAATCGCCACTTCTCACTAATCTTAGTCGTATATCCAAGTGAGAGACTAAACGATTGATATCTGTCGAGGTTCTCTCTTTCAAACGGAGTGACGTCTTCAAATTTTAGGTTCACATTACGATATTCAAATCCAGGTACGATGTAGGTGTCTTCCTTTAATTTTAAGGGTACATTTATAAAAGTCCTAAATCTCCTAAATGAATTATCTGACGATTCTTGAGGGAAAAATGTGTACTCTAAGCGAGCTAGGTCTGTAAGTTGACCAGAACACATAGCGCTTACAAGTAAAAATATAGAAAATAGAATCTGCTGTCTATTCATCAATCATGTCATTTTTAGGGGGTTGAACATTGAGTTCACTTTTTTGTGCGCTGGGCGTATACACTGGATTATCTGTATTAAAGAGATGGACGTCACGCTGTGGGAAGGGTATAGTAATACCGCTTTCGCGAAAGCGATTATCTATTGAAAAACGTAAGGCACTCTTAATTCTAGGATCTACAAAGCTATCTCGCACAAAGAAATAAACGCCAAAATCCAGAGAGCTATCTCCAAAATTTTCAAATAAAACAAATGGCTTAGGATGCTTCAAAATTTCTGGCAAAGCCGCTGCACACTCCAATAAGATTTTTTCGACCAGTTTTGTATCACTACCATATGCCACCCCCACTTGAACGGACTCTCGAGTGGTTTTATGATTTTGGGTATAATTATATACAGTATCTGTTATAAATTTATGATTTGGGATAATAATTACCTTATCATCTCTTGTAAGCGCTCTAGTAGTACGTAATTTAATTTCATAAACGCGACCTACACGACCGTCTATTTCTACAATATCACCTGCAGAAATGGACTTATCTACCATTATTAAAATTCCTCCTATCACGTCCTGAAAGACTTCTTGTAAAGCAAGACCAAGTCCCACAAAAAGCGCAGCAGAGGCAGTTAGTAGCACGGTTATATTAATACCCGAAGCACTCATAGTCGCTAGTATGACTACGATGTAAACAATGTACTTTATAAACTTAAAAACACTTATGAACTTGAGCTTATCATCCCCTTCCATTTTACGCGTCATTAAAATGCGTATCCACTTCAAGGCGGCACTCGCTATTACAAAAGCAATTACCACAAGAATGAGATGACCTACGGTAATCCCTATATGTTTATCACCTTCGCCAAACCCAAACTCATAGGAGAGAATGTCCTTAATTATCCCCCAGATATCTTCTTCAATAACTTCCTTTACTTTTTCAACAGCCTCTTCCTGCACGTAAAGGAGTAGTGCTAATATTTTAACCATTTTATTAAATCTTTATAAGTTGGTTTTTTACCATACATTAAAATTCCAACGCGATATATTTTTGAACCAAACCATACAGTAAACACAAAGGATGCCACAAGCAAGGTAATAGAAAGTGCAAGTTGCCATCCTGGTACAATAAAAGGAATACGCATTAACATCACAATGGGTGAGGTAAGCGGTATAATTGAAAATACGGTGGCCACCGTCCCGTGTGGGTTATCTATAACTGCAAAGAAGCCTACATAAATAGCAAGCATTAACGGCATGATGATAGGAAGCATAAATTGTTGTGTATCGGTCTCATTATCTACTGCTGCGCCTATCGCTGCATAAATAGAGCTATACAAAAAATATCCACCTATAAAGTATATAAAAAACCCTAAAACAAGCTGTAGCAGTGGTAATTTTTGAACTTCTTGTAAAAGCTCAATCATCATATTTGGATCTTCGGCTATTTGTTGTGCTTGAGATGCCGCAGGGCTTGCTGCAGATGCAGCTGTAGCGTCCATCCCAAATACAGCCGACAGCGTTACCAATAAGATTCCGCCCACAATCACCCAGATGGCGAATTGCGTAATACCTGCTAGCGTAGTTCCTAAAATTTTTCCAAGCATAAGTTGAAAAGGCTTCACAGACGAGATGATCACCTCTATAATTCTATTTGTTTTTTCCTCGATGACAGAACGCATCACCATATTGCCATAGATAATTATAAACATCATAAGTAGATACCCTGCGGCACCGCCAAAACCAGCTTTTACCCAATTACTCATCTTAGAACTGGTCTCACCAGAAAAGTTTTCGATTTGAATATCTATGCTGGTTTTTGCTGTTTCCAGCGTGTTAAGATCGATACCTTGAGCAATAAGATTCTCATCTGTCATTTTCTTTTCGATTCGTTTTTCTATGGAACCTATAAACCCAAAGGCTGGTGTCTCATTCCCGTAAAACACAACCTCATTAGGCTCGTCAAAGGCAGCATCTGCAATATGTATAAGACCGTAGTAGCTATCATTATTTGCTACTTCCTTTGCAGCCTCTAGCCCTTGATCACTAAGATTTACATACGTAGTTTGCTCTGTATTAAAAAAAACAGTTTCAAACTTGCCACTATCATCTACTACTACGATGGTACGCTTATCTTCACTATTGAGTTGCGTTAAGTAGGAAATTAAAAAAATCATACCCACTAGTATAAGCGGACTCAAAAAAGTCATTATCAAAAAAGACTTGTTGCGTACGCGTGCAATGTACTCACGCTTTATAATTAATGATAGAATACTCATCTGTTCTGGCTTACTGTTTTAATGAATATATCGTTCACACTCGGTATGACCTCAACAAAGTGAGTTACTTGCCCGTGACTTTGCAATACTTTCAAAAGTTCGTTAGGGGTTCCCTTCGCCCCCATTTCTACTCTTAATTTTTTCTCGTTGCCTAAACTCTTAAATTGTGCTGGGGTTACATTAAATGTAGCAGATAAATGTTGTTGCGCTTTCGCGAAAGCGTCCTCATCAAAAACTTGCACTCCTATATCAAAAGTATTGTTCTGGTACGCTCTTTTAATCGTATTTACCTCTCCATCTAAAATCTTGTTGGATTTATTGATAAGGGCGATATGATCGCATAACTCCTCAACAGATTCCATACGGTGGGTACTAAAAATTACTGTTGCACCCTCCTGCCTCAATTGAAGAATTTCATCTTTAATAAGATTTGCATTGATAGGATCAAAACCACTAAAGGGCTCATCAAAAATGAGTAGCTTAGGTTGATGCATTACCGTTACTACAAATTGAATTTTTTGCGCTTGACCTTTTGATAGCTCTTGAATTTTTTTACCCCACCAGTCTCCTATCTCAAGTTTTTCAAACCAGTGTTTTGCTCGTTTTTTTGCTTCAGACTTGCTCATTCCTTTTAATTGAGCGAGGTAAAGTACCTGCTCTCCTACCTTCATAGATTTATACAAACCTCTTTCTTCTGGCATATAGCCTATATCTCTAATGTGGTGTTGCTGCAAAGGCTCTCCACCCAAAGTTACACTGCCTGTGTCTGGCATTGTAATCTGGTTGATAATACGAATGAGGGTAGTTTTGCCTGCGCCATTAGGTCCAAGCAGGCCAAATATACTTCCCTCAGGTACAGCTATTGAAACTTTATTAAGTGCAGTAAAGTCTCCGAAGTCCTTGGAAACAGTATCTGCAATAAGTAATGAATTCATATATAATGCTTAATCAGGCTAAGATAGGGATATGACTTGATAGCACTATATATGTTAGGGATATTTTAGGAGTTATAAAAGAACTAAAATCTAGAAATGTCCTAAAAGCAAAACCCACCCTACGCGTATGCTTAGGATGGGAAAAAAAATTGCTATGAAAAAGAAAAATAACGCTAAACATTGTCTAACGTTATTCAAATATAACTTTTTTTTATGAACCCTATAATTTTGGTTTCATAAAAAATGAAATTTAACTTATGAGAACATATCTTTCACCTTTTCAAAAAAGGATTTATCACCTGTTTCTGGACTTGGTGCAAAGTTATCATCTGCCGCCATTTTTTCAAAAAACTGCTTTTGTTCTTTGTTCAAAACCTTTGGTGTCCAAACATTAACGTGTACTAGCAAATCGCCTTTACCGTATCCATTAATAGAAGGTATACCCTTACCGCGTAATCTTAGTATTTTACCACTCTGTACACCTTCTTCAATCTTGATACGCACCTTTCCCGTAACGGTATCAATCTCTTTAGAGGTTCCTAATACGGCTTCACTTATACTCACATATAAATCGTAGTGCAAATTATCCCCTTCTCGTTGTAAATAGGGATGCTCTTTTTCTTCTATAGCTACAAGTAAATCTCCTGCAATACCATTACCAGGTGCTTCATTTCCTTTACCTGATACTTTAAGTTGCATTCCATCTACAACTCCAGCTGGTATTTTAATACTTACGGTTTCTTCGTCAACTTTTAAACCTTGTGCATCTGCGCCATCTGGTCGCTTATCGATCATCTGGCCTGCACCGCCACAAGTTGTACAAGGCGCACTGGTTTGCATACGCCCTAAAATAGTGTTTTGAATTTTGGTTACTTGTCCAGAGCCGTTACACGTGGTACACGTTTTATAGGAGACTCCTGCCGCCTGCTTTTTACGCTTTACCTTGATTTTTTTCTCAACGCCATTTGCGATTTCTTCTAAGGTGAGCTTTACACGGATACGTAGGTTACTACCTTTTACCCGGCGTTGACCTCCACCAAAACCACCTCCAAAGCCAGAGAAACCACCACCACCGCCGCCAAAAGCGCCGCCAAAAATGTCTCCAAACTGACTAAAGATATCATCCATATTCATACCGCCACCACCGAAGCCGCCGCCTTCAAATGCCTGATGACCATATTGATCGTAGCGAGCACGCTTCTGATCGTCGCTGAGGACTTCGTAAGCCTCTGCCGCTTTTTTAAAGTTTGCCTCTGCCTCTGCATCTCCCGGGTTTTTATCTGGGTGGTATTGCACCGCTTTTTTACGGTAAGCCTTTTTAATTTCTGCAGCGGTGGCTCCTTTTGAGATACCTAATATGTCGTAAAAATCTTCTTTCATAATCATTGTCCCTAAAGAAGGGCCTATTTTATTATCACCATACCTTACACTTAAAATAAGGTAATGTCTGTACTATGCCTTTATATAATTATTGCCCTGTAACAACTTTAGGAAATCTAATAATCTTATCTCCCAACTTATATCCCTTTTCAACCACATCTACAATTTTACCTTTAAGCTTTTTATTAGGAGCAGGTATTTGCGTGATCGCCTCATGTTGATCTGCATCAAAAGCATCTCCAGCCTTCACTTTCATTTCCTCAAGGCCTTTAGACTTGAGCGTCTCTTTAAACTTATTACTTATTAAGGTCATCCCTTTGACGTGCACATCCTCCTTATCTCCCTTAAATTCATTAAGAGCACGATCAAAATCATCTACCACGGGTAACATGGCTTGTATAACTTCCTGTCCCGCGGTTTTGTAAAGCTCTATACGCTCTTTAGTTGTGCGTCTTTTATAATTTTCAAACTCTGCAAAAAGACGTAAAAATTTATCTTTCTCTGCGGCTAGCGCGTCTTGAGCGATCTCTAACTCACTACGCTCATCTGTAGTTTCTGCTTGAGGTTCTTTTGCTTCTGCTTTTGTATCCTCTACGTTATGTACAAACTGTTCTTGAGCTGCCTCGTCTACAGTGTTATCTTGTGTTTTATCTTCTGTTGCCATAATGGTCTTATATTCAATTTTTGATTGAGGTGGCAAAAGTACTGCCAATTGATATAAAATGTCAAAATGTCACAGAATATTTACGTAATCAAAAAAGGCTCGTTTACTGTGATATGTTTATAGTAGTGCAAAGCTGTTATCTATGGTTTTGAATCTTCTTATGATATATTATTGGCTATCAACTTTTCGCGAAAGCGGTTTCCTTTTTATGAAAACATTAAGAAAGCAACTTCTTTTAAATGTTAATTTTGCTACTCACTAATTATTATTATACAATGAAAAGACAAGTTTTAAATACACTAGCCGTGATAGCTTTAATTGCAGGAACTGTTTCTTGTAAAGGAGATAAGCAAAATGAAACGGAAGCTACAGAAGCAAAAGAAGTTGTAACTGTAGAAGATGCAATGAAGTTTACAGTAGATGCTGCTGCATCTGAGATTGCTTGGGTAGGAAGTAAGCCTACAGAAGATCACACAGGGACTATTAACATCGAAAGTGGTGTTGTAAAGATAGCCGATGATAAAGTAACTGGAACTTTCCTTATTGATATGACAAGTATCAACGTTACAGATCTAGAAGGTGATAGCAAAGCGTCTCTTGAAGGACACCTTAAGGGAATGGCAGAAGGAAAAGAAGATCACTTCTTTAATGTAGAAAAGTATCCAACAGCAGCTTTTGAAGTTACTGGTATTACTGAAAAGAATGGAAAGAAAATGATGCAGGGTAATCTAACGATAAGAGATCAAAAGAAGAACATTGAATTTCCAGTGATGTACACCGTAGAAGGAAACACAATGACACTTGCAAGCGAGCCATTTACAATCGATCGTACAGAATGGGGTGTAAATTATGGATCTAAATCTGTTTTTGATAACCTAGGAGATAAGTTTATATCTGACGA
>CAWUIT010000123.1:0-7990 GCA_963922345.1 uncultured Dokdonia sp.
CAAGGCTTTTATGAGACTGAATCTTTAATAAGACTTCCAGATAATATAATTAAACGTTTTGAATGGATAAAAAATTTTTAATTAATGTGAAAAAACTCTTGAATTATTGATTAGATATATTAGTTTGTTAATTTGTTTTATCATGGGAGGCTTAATTATGGGTCTAAATATTTGGTAAAATTTATTTAGCGCGCTAATTTTAGTGTTTATACTCTTTTTAATTTTATTTTTTACAAAAAAATAAAAAGAGTATTACCATTACAAAAAAATAAAGAGAGTTAATAAGCTCTAGAAATTCCTCCTTTTTTTGAGAATTAAAAAGTACTGAGTGATGGAGTAGTTGCTGGTAGGATTTTATTCGGATATCTAAAGAAATCAATTTAAGCTAACAGCTTAAGTATAATTTTTCAAAGGAATTAAGTTTCAAGTAAAATCATCTAAAGTAAATTAATTTTTTTAAATTTTTAGATGTCTTTTCTTTGCTTTAATAACTTAGTGTTTAAGATAAGTCTTGTGCTACTTGGTAAGCGTTAAGGGATGTTTATTGATTATTATTGCATTTCAATTCGTCATCAAAATGATATAAACAATGCTATTGCACTACCTGCAATCCAAAAGTTGCTTCTAACCATTCTTTTCCTGTACTATAACTTTTCTGCTTACTAAGTGCTAGGTGAGCAATACGCCCAAACTTTACACGTTGCTCAAGATGATAAGCAAGGCCTAGTAATGCGTCGTATTCTCCTTTTATTGTAAAACGGTAGGTGGTTGTAGTGTAGGTCTCTTGAGTGTCTACGTGCGGTTCTTCAAAAGCTACGACGGTGAGTGGGTGCTCCATCGCATAGCGATTAAGTGATTGTAATAAGTTGTTTTGTAAAGAGGTCTCACTTATCTGGTAATGCCTTAATAAAGAGTCGTAATACACTTCTTTACGCTGTAATTTTTGTAATCGTTCTGGTACATTATAAAATAGAGCTTCTTGGGTTTGTAGCTGTGTATAGTTCTGTTTAAGCGCGAGCGTCTCTTGTATAGATAGGTAGTACCCAACAATAAGAACCAATATGGTGCCTCCTACAAGTGCTCTATTTTTTTGTGTTATCGTCAAGATGATACCAGTGTTAAGGAGAGTGTAAATCTAGAAGATTTTACCTCTTGTGAGAGTTCATTAATTGCAACATGAGCTACAAAATCTAATTGTTCCATATAGGTAATCCATTCTGTAAGACTTACATTGTTTTGCGCTATTCCAGTTATAATGATTTGATCCTTAGTTAGATTAATTGGTTTTCCTTGCCTTATTTTTCTCGCGATAGGTTGGTATTCCCAAATTGTAAGTAATATCTCTTCGGGCATATTACTAAGCATTATATCTGCCATACGAGAAACATCTGAGGAGGAGCTCTTAATTACATCTTCAAACCGTTTTTGCTTTTGAGCTGTTAGTGCCTCTTTTTCTTGCAAATTGTCTTTTTGGATACGATTTACAGCCTCCAATTTTGATAGACTGTCTACAGCAGAGAAGTAGTGGTTGTACACTAAAAAATTACCTAAAAAGATAAGTAATAACAGACCTAATGCCACGGGTAATCCTATCTGTAAAAAACGTTGATTTTTGTAGTGTGAGTTAAGTTCTTTTTGCCTCTCAGTAAAATTATTTTGTGATGTATTTGCACTAGGATTAACTGCCCATATTAATGTTCCTAAATTTAATAGTTGCGTGCTGGGTATTGTAATGTCTTCAAGGTCATATTGTGAGACCGCTACATCTTCATTGTGAATTGTAACTCGGTTTTCTAGTGAAGTATATATGCGTTGTGAAGACGTTACTATAGATTCTTCTTTATTTAAAAAAGGGAGTATCGTTTGTATAGATTGGGCGCCAAAGCTCCATCCAGTCACATAATAGCCTAACTTCTCGTATGTGCTCACTAGTTCATCTAGGTAGCTTTTTCTACAAATGGTGACATATTGTTCGGACTCTAAAGTAGTTACTTGATAGTAAAATTCTACAATTTTAATACTTGAGAATGCTTGATGTACTGCGTGTAAAGACTCACTATGAGTAGGCACTTGTTTGGCAAGTACCTGATCATTATTAACCACAAGATGAATATGTTGCTTTTTAGGAATATGTGCTGTAATATCCTTAAGAGTCTCAAATGATTCTTGTTTAAAAGGAATTAATTCTCCTTTTATAAATTTTGCGCATAACAGATGGTAAGTAGTATTGACTCCTTGACCACAATGTTCTATAGCAGTGTAAGTAGTTCCAAAAGTAATATTTCGCGAAAGCGTACTGAGCATTAATAGATGATTGTAGGCTTAATGAGCACCGTAAGTTTAGATTTGCTCCCTTCACGCACACGTTTACTAAATAACCATTTAATAATAGGAATACGAGCTAGAAAGGGAACGCCAGAGCCTCTGTTGCTTATAGACCGCTCTTCTAGACCGCCTAAGACAATAATATCATTATTTCTAGCTCTTACTATGGATGTAAATTCTCTAGAGTTAATTCCAGGTGGTGCATCTTCTGCAATGCGTTCGCCATTAAAACTAGATTGAATCACTTTTAAATCCATTGTAATCTCTCCATCTGCAGAGATAAAAGGTTTTACATCGAGAGAAAGTTCTGCGTCTATAGGCTGGTAGTTTGTAATCTCTGAGGTAGTGGGATTCTGTGATCCTATGAATGTCTGGTTAGTTATTGCATAATAACTAGTTTCTCCATTTGAAAAATAGGCTCGATGCCCATTTAAGGTAGTAATACGAGGAGACGAACGTACTTTAAAATTACCATTCGATTCTGAGGCCTTAATCATTGCAAAAAAGTTAGGTACTACTTTACCTATGTTAAAAAAACTGGAGCCATCTATGCGCCCTAAAATTCTATTTACTGCAGTAGCGCCTAGACTAAGATTAGTTTCTGGAAAAATGGAGCCTTGTGTCTTAGTCGGTTCCGTCCCTATTCCCCATTCTATACCAGCGTCTAAGCTTGTATTGCTTCCTATCTCTAGAATCATCACCTCAATCATCACCATAGGAACTGGCTTATCTATTTGCTTGATAAAAGATTCAAATCTTTTTACGTTAGCATTTGGACCACTTACAATAAAACTATTGAGCTCTGTATCCATTCGTACAAATACGTCCTGTTTTATATCCTCAGGGATAAGATCTAATAAACTCTGGGACTGGTTACCACTATTTCCTGACCCGTCAAAAGATGTGTTCGTTCTGTTATTACGATCTGTTCCTTGGTTAAAACCAGTATTTTGATTTGCAAATCCTCTAAAGTTTTGAGAACCTGATTGGGTTCGCCCTGCTGTCCTTCCAGAAGAGGTAGGGTCTTCTAGTTGCTCTATAGATCTATAATATAATGGTATTACTGTAGCTGTACGCAAACTGATCTGAGTAATCGTTCCAAAGTAATACACATTATCTTCTTTTTTAAAGGTAAATCTGGACTTAGAATTCTGGGTGTTTGCCAGCCCTCCTGCATTAGAATTTCTCGGAGCATTATCGCTGGTGATTTCAGTACCTTTTTCTTCACTCTCAAATATCTTTGTAAGTAGTTGATCAAATGAAATATCTTTTGCTTTTACGGTTGCAGTACCGGCCTGATCTAGAGGTGTTGCTGTAAAGATGTCTAGCTGGAGCTCGTTTCCTATGTCGTTAATGATGTCGTTGATAGGAGTATTTGCAAAATCAACTTCCAGACGTTTTGATTCTAGATCAATAACTTGAAAAAAGAAATTAGAACGTCTTGGTCTTTGAGGGCGTGATGATCCATTAGGAGCCCCACTTGGATTAGCTGAATTTGTTACTTGTGCTCCATTTTCAAATTCATAGGTCCCATCTTGGGCTTTAATCATAATAAGATTATTTGAAAAAGCAATTTTTTCCATGGCAGTTTCAAAGGGAAGCTCTTTTATAAAGCTAGAAAGTGTTTTGTTACTTAAATCTGGTGTGAAGAAGATTCCTTTACCAGATTGATCTGATATTTTTTTGAAAGCTTCAGATAACAAGTCATTTTCCAGATCAATGGAAAGTAAATTAGAGGCAGGGTTGTATGATAATGGGATTACTCTTTCCTCTGGCATTTCAGGCAACTTTTGAAAAGAATAAATAGATATGATAGTTCCTGTAATGTCTATACTTAAACTATAAGTTTTGCACAGGTATACTAAAACATCTGTAACAGGGACATCTTTAAAGTTGTTTACAATTGATATATTACTTAATTCATTGTTTACATCAAGATTTATATTATGAGTTTCTGCAATGGCCAGCAAGAAGGAAGCTAGAGACGCTTGTTGCATTTTAATATCAATCTTTTCAGACAGACCAGGAATATCTACTTGAATGGAGCTTAATTCTGTTTCAATTTTTTGAATGCGTATTGGGTCGTATGTTTGAGAATAACCTGTAGTAATAAAGAATATCGTAAAAATTAAAAATATATAGTGCTTCATAAACTTAATGGCTGGCTAACATTGCATACACTTCATCTACACTTGTAATGCCCTCCTCTACAAGCCTCAAAGCTCGATCTTCTAGAAGTGCTATCTCTTTACGAGAGGTATAAGAGTCTATTTGAAGTTCGTTGTTTTTTATGTGTTGTGCTAATTTCTTGGTCACAGGTAATATTTCATAGATAGCTTTTCTTCCTGCGTATCCGGTATAATAGCAGCTATTGCAACCTTCTGCAATATAGTGGGTTTTAATGTTTTCTGGTACTTTAAACTGATTAGGAAAAGTGTTCTGTGTCAATGGCACTTCCTTCTTACAAGCTTCACATAATTTACGAACTAAACGCTGAGCCACGCTCAGATTTAACGTACTTGCAATGAGATGTGCTGGCACACCCATATCTATTAATCGAGAAACCGTCGCCCAAGCAGAGTTCGTGTGAATTGTAGAAAGCACTAAATGTCCAGTCAATGCAGCTCGTATAGCCATATTTGCTGTCTTAACATCTCTTATTTCTCCCACCATTATAATATCTGGATCTTGTCGTAAAAATGTTTTAAGAGAAGTTTCAAAATCTAGACCGATATCTTCTCGTAATTGCATTTGCATAACACCCTCCAGCGTATATTCTATAGGATCTTCTATAGTGAGAATTTTAGTATCTGATTTGTTAAGTAATTTGAGAGTTGCGTAAAGCGTTGTAGTTTTTCCAGATCCAGTAGGACCTGATATAAGAACAATACCATTTGGATTTCTAATCTGATCTTTATATTCCTTAAGGCCTTGTGGTGTGAATCCTAGATTTTCAAGAGATAAGTTTGAAGTATCCTTACTTAGTATTCTAAGAACAATACTTTCTCCATTCATCGATGGTAGTGTAGATGTCCTAATATCAAATTCGTCTGTATCTGTTTTTATAGTGATACGTCCATCTTGAGGGAGTCTATTTTGTGATATATCTAAGTTTGCTTTATTTTTAATCTTATTAATAATTACAGGGTAATCTTCTTTCGGAATTAAGAATTGCTCTTTTAATTTTCCATCTAGTCTAAAACGTACTCTGCATTGTTCTTCAATGGGTTCAAAGTGGATATCGCTGCATCCCATCGCTTTTGCTGTTAGAATAATTTTTTCTAAAAAATCTTGAGAATAAGTTAGTGTTTGTTTCTCAAGGTTAGATTTTCTAAAATTGGTTGCGAGATATCGGTCTAATTCGGTTTTTTCTAGTTTTTGTAAGACTAGACTGTAACCAAGAAATACAGTTAACTCTTGGGTGAGCCTAGGTATATCGTTCGCATCTGTGTACAAGTAAACAGCACCTTCTTTTTTGTCAAAAGGAATAACGCGATAATTATAAGCTTGTTCATCGGTTACGCATTGCTGTAGTGCCACGGGAATAAGATAGTCTTCTCTAGTCATGAGATTTAAAGAACGTATAAATTATTGTAAATTTCTAACCAGTGGATGATTAAGATAAAAGTAAAGAATAAGCATAAATAACCAGCGAGGGGTATGGAGTTTTTGAATGCATCTTTTTTGTCCGTCCGCTTTCGCGAAAGCAAACTATGAATAACTAACGCAAAAATTAATCCGAACACTAAAAAAGTGATAAATGCTATTGACGCAAATGAAAAAGCTAGTGTAAAAAAGCAAAAAACATCACCTAGTCCCAAACTATTTTTAAACGTATTCTTTGCTCTAATGCGCACATAAGAGTAAAGAATGATTAACATTACCGTGATTAATCCTAAGTTAATTCCAACATTCCAAAAGATTGCAGGTTTGCCTACATTTAAATAGTGTATAATCCCAAGAAGAACTGCAATTAGCGGAAATAGAAAAACACTAACTAATCTATCCTTAAAATCTTGACAGAAAACACTTAACAAACAAATGACTAAGGAAGATTTGAGAAGTATTATCAATCTTTAATAGTTTGCTTAGGAGTTCCAGTTTCCGATATCTCCCATACGTTATAAATACCATCTCTGTCAAAATCGGTTATAGCAGTTGCCGTGGCTTTGAATCCAGAGGCATCCGCTTGAATAATTTCATATTTATAGTTAGCAGTGCCGCCTTCAAGGACAGTTTTTGGCGCTTCAAAATCAATAGTATTTAAGTCTGGAGAAAAACGACTATTAGTGTAGCCATACATAGTTTGAAGATTATAAATGAATTTGAGCTGTGTTTGCGCTTCTAGACTTTTAGTTTTTGAAATTAACGGCATTAATTTAGGCATAGCCAGGAGCAGTAATATACCAATTATCGCCAGTGTAATTAAAGTATCTTGAAGGCTATATGCTCTTATTTTTTTTTTCATCTTGTAAATATTTTACATAATTACTAATGTACTTATAAATTTCAATTTATGAATATGATTTATCTTAGTCTTTTTGTGACTTTAAATAAATATAAGTTCATTACATTAATAGTAGAAAAATATGTTCCTTGGTTCCTTATTAGGTAGATTTTTTTGATGAGTGTTATGTTAAAACTTAAAACATCGAATTTGCATTCTGGCTTTTGAAATTATACTACAATCAAAGGTTTCTAATATTATTAGTTATTTTAGAATTTTCCAGCATAAGTAATAATTACCTCATAAAATGTCTTTTTGGGTGTTTTACCGATGTCTTGATTTCATTTTCGCTATTGCCGTATTTTGAAAAAGAAATCTTTTGTTATTAAATTATTTTAGTTACTTAGTGTGTTTTAATTCTTTTTAACTGCTTTGTAAGTTTTAAACATTTATAATACATCGTCAAAATAATAATGAGGTTTGGTCTAGTAGCTTACTAATGCAAAATAAGCTGTTATTTGCCTCCGTAATTTTACTTATTGGTTCAATTGCCCCAAATAAAACTAAATCTAACAAATCGCAACAAGTTTTTTAACATTATCACTTCTATAATACAAATTGGAGCAACGCTATGCTGTTTAAATTTAATTGAGTCTTGGTATTAATGTTTTAATTTTAGTCATTTAAGAGTTCAAGAAAGATTAACAATTTATTTGCAAAGATGAGATAATAAAGAAATGTGTCGTATAATTATAAAGATTTAATTTTTGTTGATTTTGAGAGTATTAAATTAATATCTTCCTTTAAAAAGTTCGAACTCTGTTCCGTCAAGGTCACAAATAAATAAAATGTCCCGAGAAAATGTCTGAGTTTACTCAAGTATTTTTTCGGGATATTTTATTTTCAAAGCGGAGCTCTGATAGATCATTATTGCTTAACGGAGATCAGACTTTCTAGGTCGTGATTAAAAGAAAACGCTTAAAAATTCTTCAGCAAGCTCAGATATTTTAAGTGTTTTTTGTTCCAAAGAAACTTTGTTTTTGATGTATGATGTAAACTTCTTTCAGAGATTAGCGTCGTAAATATTCTATAAAAGATACCAAGTGCCGATATCTTTTTAATATTTATATTTTTTTGCCTAGATCCCTACGGTAGTACCCTTACAAATTTTAGCGATGTCCAAAAAAAACCAACTACAAGTGGAGCACTCATAATTGG
>CAWUIT010000124.1:0-7939 GCA_963922345.1 uncultured Dokdonia sp.
TGAGTAACTATATTGATAAAAAATGTGACGCTGTATTTGCTTATAAATCACAGTTCCACGATCCTGATAACAAAGATGGAGACACTCCAATATCCAGTAAGACTTTTAAGGAAAGCATAAATTATAGAGCACGGGACTTAGGACGTCTCATAGGTACCGATTATGCAGAAGGATTTACCGTAGAGCGCTATCCTGCAGTTAATAGTTTATTTGATTTGAAGTAATGAGTTTGAAAAAGAAATTTATTATAGTCTAAGAACCTCTTTTATTAAGAGCAATAGTTATTGCGTAGATATAGCAATTTTGTTTGGTTAGTCTACCTGGAGGTACACTTTAGAAATCAACACCCAATTTTTCTGATTTGTATAGTTTAAAAAGTTAGCGTCTGAGTCTTTGAAACTTTAAGGAAGAGAAAGTAATCTTCCGTTTGATTAAGAATTGAGCGCTATCAACCTTGCAGTAGCTCCTACAGTTATAATGATTATTAATCCAGAAGTTTCTATTGATAAGGAGCATGTCGTTGTATCTGATGCTACAACGAGACAATACTCAAATATTTACAAGACTTCTCAAATAATAAACTTATATTTTAAATACGCTACTGTCAAATAGCTTTTTCGACACTCTGATTTTTCTCTTTATTTTTATTACCCTCTTCAATAAGACTTCTTATTTTTTCAAAATTTTCTGGATAAACAGAATATCGTACTTTTTGTTTTATTCTTCCATCTGAATCGATGATCTGGTGATGAGGGAAACCTTGAACTTTAAAGTATCTTTCAAAAAATGCCAATTGATCCTTAGTTAGTAAAAGGTGCCTTCCTTTTAAGTTGAATTTTTTTCTAGTTTTTTGCCAATTATCATCATTCATATATACTCCGAAAAAAACAAACTCTACACTATTCTTTTTTAATGACGATATGAGGTCGTTGTAATAGGGCATTTCTTGCATACAAGGTGAGCAGGTTGAAAACCAAAAGTCGTTGAAAATAACTTTTCCTTCTAGCTCTCCAAAGAGATTTAACAGTTGCTCCTTTTCATCATCAGATATATCATAATTCTCAAGTAAGGTCATTACTGTCGCTGTTTCAGTATCTCTCTTAGTTTGTACCTGTGCTAAATAATTTTGGTTTGTATAATATTGCAAACTATCCTTATATAGCTCTGGTATATTCGGACTGTTCTTATAGGTAAGCGCAAATAGCAGTTGACGTTGGTTCGAATTCGGTTGCTTTTTTAAGATGTTAAACGTTATTGGAAAAGCATATCCTGGACCTGGTACATAACGCTCTCTGTCTTTTTTATATTTATTTGAAATATTACTTATAATAACAAAATCAGTAGCAAGTGTTTTTTGATAATCTAAATATGTATGGTAAGTCATTTCATCATTGTCATCAGATCCTATGTCTTGAACAAAATTAAAATATGCACTCTCTTCATTTATTTCCCTGTTAACCGGTCCATAAAAAGGAAATACACTTAGGTCATTACCAGCTTTATATTTTATTTGAGCTTTACCCCAATCAATGAAATTTTCATTATTGATTTGGTTTTCCTGAGTGTAATTCTCAAATGAAATCAACTGGTTTCGCATAGCTGTTATTCTCTTATCATAATACTCAGAGTCGGTGCCTTTAAAGTCACCTCTTACACGACTTAATGCATCAGGGGCATTTTTATTCAGGTTCTCAATAAAATTAGAATTTGCTAATATTAAATTGTTTGTTTCTTTATTTATTCCCGATTCTATTTTTGAATTTTTAAGAGGGTTTTCAAAATCTAATAGCTCAGCCATAACTAATTTCGCTTTGATTGTTTCATCTGGAGAGGCTATTAAACTAAATTTTTTGGACTCATAACTGACAATTAATTCTCTTTTCCTATCATTTAAAAAGGTATAGTTTACCATACCACTATCTGATATTTTTAACTGCTCTTCAATTGGATTTAAACCATTTTCAATTTTTATATTTACAAAGCTTTTATGCTTTTCTGGGTTAAAATCTAGAAGCTTGAAACTTAAATCAGTAAATTTTTCCGATTGTTCATCACTTACTTCTGACTCTTTACAAGAATTTAAAATAATTAGAGAACATAATATAGATATTAGTAATTTCATAAGGATTTGAATTAATTTTGAACTTTAAAATACATTAATCAAACTAACTTCTGCGTTAAATTGATCTTAAGAATTAATTGTAGGAAATTCTCTCGTTTGATTGTAATTGAATTATAAGATAGATTCTTAAAGAAAACATCACCAAATATCTCATAAAACTTGAATAAAGATGGAAGACCGGATTTGTCTTGACTTCTCTCAATATAAATTTCTTTCACTAAGTTTTTTTGAAGTTGGTCAAAAAAAAAGAGCCTTCAATTTCTTGAAGACTCTAATAAGGGTGGAAGACCGGTTTCGAACCGGCGACCTCTGGTACCACAAACCAGCGCTCTAACCAGCTGAGCTACAACCACCATTTTAATTGCGAGTGCAAAGATAAATATTATTATAAGATGTACAATAAATAATTAATAAAAAAGGAATGAAAATTTCACTCCTTTTTTAATCTCTTCATTATCACCGTGATGAGATTTATGACTTTTCTTCTTTATCTACAACAGGTCTATCATTACGGTTTGCAAGTTCCCAAGCCGTAGCAAATATGAGTTTTGTACGCTTTTCTAATAGTGGATAATTAATCTTATCAGGTGTATCACTTATCTGGTGGTAATCTTCGTGCGTTCCATTAAAGTAGAAAATTACAGGCACATTATTTTTTGCAAAATTGTAGTGGTCAGAGCGATAGTAAAAACGGTTAGGCTCGTTTTCAACATTATATCTGTAATCTAGATTAATATCAAAGTACTTTGCATTTACTGCAGAAGAGATATTATGTAGATCAGAACTTAGCTTATCAGACCCTATGAGATATACATAGTTATTGTCTTCTAAGTGTGCATCATCATTCCGGCCTATCATATCAATATTGAGATCTGCAATAGTATTTGCCAGAGGATACACTGGGTTTTCTGAGTAGAAAGCAGATCCATAAAGACCTTTTTCTTCACCAGTTACATGTAAAAATAGAATCGATCTTTTAGGGCCTTTACCATCTTGTACAGCTTTCTTGAAAGCTTCTGCAATTTCTAGGAGTGCTACCGTACCACTACCATCATCATCTGCGCCATTGTATACATTCCCTTTAGAATCCATCCCCACGTGATCTAAATGGGCAGAGAGAACGAGAACTTCATTAGGCTTTTCAGAGCCTTCAATAAATGCAAGTACATTTTCAGAGTCATTAAGATCACTTCCTTTTCTAAAGAAGGTTTTTGGAACTATTTGCAAATAGTCACCATTATTACCAGGGTTGACACCTATTTGTTTATAGTAATCTGTTAAATATTTTACCGCTAATTTTTGACCAGGATCACCAGTATTACGTCCCTCAAACTCATCGCTTGCATAGACATAAAGCATATCTTGAAGCTCATTTGCTGTGATGGTGTTTGCATAATTATTTACATCAGACTCATTACTCTCTAGCGTTGTTACGTCTATAACAATGGGTCCAGTGGGAGCTTTTGGAGTTACAATTGTTTTTGATTCATTACAAGAAAGCGCTAATATGCTCATTCCTAATAACGTAATATATTTTTTCATTCTTTAAATTTTTTACATCGCTAAAAATACGACATTAAAGTAAGTTTCAAAGGCGGTTGTATATCGTTTTACGCTTTCGCGAAAGCGTATTAAGACATCTATATCTACTTAAATAAATTACTAGAGCAAAAAAAAGCCACTCATAATTGAGTGGCAATTTCAAAATATTAACACTTAAAAAAATCTTAGTTATTGAGCATAACAGGCATTACAAGCATTGTTACTTGCTCACCTTCATCAAGTCCATCTACTGGTGTTAGAATTCCAGCTCTATTAGGTAGTGACATTTCTAAAGAAACATCATTTGCATTCATATTATTGAGCATCTCAGTAAGGAATCTCGAGTTAAAACCTATTTGCATATCATCTCCTTGATAGTCGCAAGTAAGACGCTCCTCTGCTTTATTACTGTAATCAATATCTTCGGCAGAAATATTTAACTCAGCCCCTGCAATTTTTAAACGTATCTGGTGCGTTGTTTTATTTGAGAATATCGATACACGTCGAACCGAATTTAAAAATTGGTTACGGTCAATGGTAAGTTTGTTTGGATTTTCCTTAGGGATTACAGCCTCATAATTTGGATACTTCCCATCAATAAGACGACATACCAATTCTACATTATCAAATGTAAATTTTGCGTTACTCTCATTATATTCTACAGAAATATCATCATCAGATGTAGTGAGAATACCTTTTAATAAGTTGAGTGGCTTTTTAGGCATAATAAACTCTGCAGCTTGTGAGGCTACTACATCTGTACGACCATACTTAACGAGTTTGTGAGCATCTGTGGCAACAAAGGTGAGCCCGTCTGTAGTAAACTGGAAAAACACACCACTCATCACGGGGCGTAAATCATCATTACCTGTAGCAAAAATGGTATTACTTATAGCCGTAGCAAGGATACTTCCAGGGATTTTTACAACACTAGGGTCTTCTAAGGATACGGCATTTGGAAATTCTGCTCCATCTGCATATGCCAGTGCATATTTACCGTGATTAGAACTTATCTCAACTGTATTATTCTCGTGTTGCGTGAATGTGAGAGGTTGTTCTGGAAATGTTTTGAGGGTATCTAATAGTAAACGTGCAGGTAGTGCGATTGCCCCAGAATCTGAAGATTCGACATCTAGTTTTGCCGTCATTGTGGTTTCAAGGTCAGACGCAGAGACAGTAAGTGTATTTGCGTCTAACTCAAATAGAAAGTTGTCAAGGATAGGTAATGTATTACTGTTATTTATGACGCCACCCAAAACCTGTAATTGTTTGAGTAAATAAGAGCTAGAGACTATAAATTTCATAGAAGGTTAGGTTTTGCAATGCAATAAATCAAACTAAAACAACCATCATATATTGATGATTTAGTACGTACAAATATATTTAGAAAGCGACGGCTTTTGAAATATACTTATTAACACCTAGCGACCATAACGTCGCGTTCTAATTACCTTAAATATAATTCCAAAAAGTACTAAAATAGTTAACGGAAGCCCTATTGTCAATACTTGCCAAGTCCTTAGGTTAAGAGATACTTTCTGGCTATCTATAAAGGGAAGCGCAATTTGCTTTGACCTGATGTTAATAAGACCTTTGTCATCCAGTAGGTAATTAATCGCATTGAGTAAAAACTCCTTATTGCCGTATCCAGTTCTAGTATAATAATCAAATCCTAGTTCTAGTGGTTGTCCTCTCGAGTCTACCTCATTTGCAATAATATCTCCATCAGAAATGAGAATGAGCTTAGCTGGTTCTGTTGCGCTTTCGCGAAAGCTTTTCGTATCAACTCCTTCTGGTAATATCCTATTTTCAAAAGCAGAGTTAAAATTACCCTCCACTAGAACAGCCAAAGGTTGAGGCCCTGCTTGAAAATCTTTTTCTTGAGGCTCTATCTCAATTTGAGCTAGTGCAATTTCCCTAGGAGTAGCTTCCACCTTTGTATAGATACTTGATTGAAGCAGTATATCACTCTTTAGATTTTCAGTATTCTCTAAAATGTTAATAGGGCTTGCATAATTAAAGCGTACCGGCTTTTCTACATTGGTATTAATAGGATGCGTATTGAGACCAGGTACTTGAGGTCTATAGAGCCACGGATATTGAATATATTGCGAGCTGCTACCATCTCCAGAAGCTACACTAATAGGTGCCGAATATAAATCTAAAACTAATGAGGGATCCATACGTAAGCCGTATTTGAACAACTGGTCATCGAGGTTAAGTTCTCTTGGAAAAGCGATGGTTTTACCCTGATCATTGCGCAAGCTATCGTCTTCTATTGCAACGGCATCAAGCATCCATAAAGTATTGCCTCCGTTTAAAATATATTGATCCAAAACATATTTCTGCTTTGGTGTAAAAGGTATCGTAGGCTTTGCAATCACAAGAAGATCAAAGGTATTTTGTAAAGCTTTGAAAGCTTTGTCTGGATCTTCATTTGCTACTTGTAACGGGAAAGGGGCGATATTGTAGGTATCACCTAGCTTACGGAACATATCTGCAATATTTGCATCTGGTAACTCACCGTTTCCTCTCAAAACGGCAATGCGCTTTGTTTTTGCGTTAAGAGATTTATTTAATCCTTCAATAAATGTGTACTCAAGATTCTGGATCGATGCATACACTAGTTCTTCTGGCGAAGCGCCAGCTATATTTTTTACTAACGGAACCGGAACGGCTTTGTCATTATAATTAATCGTTGCCCAAGGAAAAATGGTTTGTGTTGTCTCAGTTCCATCTTTCATTATTTTAAGAGGCAACGTAGTCATACCAAACTCGTTGAACTGGCTTGCGACTTCGGCTACATTTTCACCATCTTCTACAGGATTAGAAAATTCAAAAAATACATTTGGATTGTAGGCTTGTATTTCTTCAAGTAAATAACGCGTCTCATTTTGTAATTTTTGAAATTCTGATGGTAAAGTACCGTCTAAGAAAACGTCAATTATGAGCGGACTATCTATTTGATCCAAAATGTCTTTTGATGGATCACTTAAACTATAGCGTAAATCTTGGGTAATGTCAAACCTATCGTGGAGTAGGGTGGCTAGATAGTTAATGCATAATAATGCAATAATTGCCGTTCCTATAATTAATATGGGTTTTATCGTTTTCACGAAAGTGCAACACGATTAGAGCGTATAGAATACACAGTTAGAAATAGAAAGAAACCAGTAAAACTTATAAAATAAATGAGATCCCTAGTATCAATCACACCACGGCTTATATTATCATAATGCGCTTTGATACCAATCTCGCTGAGCGTACGACTTAAATTACTTAATTCCCCTAGTGATGCTATTCCCTCAAAACCAATGTACAATGTAAAACATATGAAAACAGCTGTTATAAAAGCAAAAATCTGACTTGTTGTTAACGAAGAGGTAAAAATACCAATGGCTGTAAATAAAGCGCCAAGAAAAAACAACCCGATGTAAGAACCGACAGTTACTCCAACGTCTAGATTACCTTCTGGATTCCCCATTTTATAGAGCACCGAAACATAGATAAGTGTAAGAATAAGTGTAAAGATGATTACTACAAGCGCTCCAAGATATTTACCAAGAACAAGTTGTGTGGTAGTTATGGGTCTAGTGAGAAGAAGCTCCAGTGTTCCTGCTTTTTTTTCTTCACTAAAACTGCGCATGGTGATTGCTGGAATTAAAAAAATAAAAAACCAAGGAGCGAGCTGAAAGAAAGGGGCTAAGTCTGCAAAGCCTGTGTTAGGTATATTAAATGCTCCCTCAAATACCCAAAGAAATAAACCCATAACGCCTAGAAAAAGCCCAATGACTAAATACCCGATAGCTGAGTTAAAAAATGACGATAATTCTTTCTTAAATATGGCGTACACTCGTGGTATTTTATATTTGTAAAACTACAGTAGATTATGAAACTACAAAAATTTAAACTATGGGCTATACGTAGATTGTGGAGGTCCATCAATGGGAATTTGTGATCCCATAAATTTAGGCTCTTTATGAATGAGAAGTTCTAGAAAGGCTTTTACGTTTGCTAATAGCTCACGCCTTTTGTTTATATCCTCCGTTTTATAGGACTGTTGATCGCCCACAAATCCATAATAATCAAGATTCAGTTCATTTGCAATATATAGCGCTCTGGGTAGGTGAAATTCTTGTGTGACCACAATCGCTTTATTGACATTAAATATTGAACTTGCCCGATACATACTGTTGTAAGTATCAAAACCTGCATAATCTAAAAATATGTGCTCTTCTAATACACCTCTCTCAATTAAAAAATCTTTCATTGCTT
>CAWUIT010000125.1:0-7812 GCA_963922345.1 uncultured Dokdonia sp.
GAATATATAGGGATACGAGTAGAGGATATAAGAAAATTTAGATTTTCTCCATATTTGAGGTTTAAAAAAAAGCTAGTTATTTTACACACTTTATCATTCAGAAACAAGAAGGATTATAATGTGCACAGGCTTTTACGCGCAATAGATAAAAATGTATTGCTAAGTAGACTTCCTGAAGATGAGCAGGGTAAAATCTCTCATTCCATTGTTTCTAGCGCTCATCTTACTGATATTTTTGAAGAATATCCACATATAATTAAGAATACAGAAGCACTGCTGAAACAGTGTACTATTTCTTTTGATTTTGGTAAAAAACGTAAAAATCAAAATTTAAAAACTGTTTTTACTTCTACTAAAGAGGATTATAATAAGCTTAAGGATTTATGTGTGAAAGGGCTGCCAGAGAGGTATAAGACTATTACATATACCATAAAACGGCGTTTGGTTAAGGAGCTGGCGATGATACGTAGTCAGGATTATGTTTCATTCTTTTTAATAAATTGGAAAATTATAAATTATGCGCGTTCTAAGGGATATTTTCACGTAGGTCGTGGTAGTGGAGCAAATAGTATAGTAGCTTATTTACTGAACATTACAGATGTAGATCCTATAGATCTTGATCTATATTTTGAGCGTTTTATGAACATCTATAGAGCAACTCCACCAGATTTTGATATTGATTTTTCTACCTGGGATCGGGAAGATGTAACGCAATACATATTTGATGAATTTGGAAAAAATTACCATGCTGCACTACTTGGCTCATATGTGACTTTCCAGCATAGTGGAGCTGTAAGAGAATTAGGCAAAGTCTTTGGTTTACCAAAGCATGAGATAGATAAGCTTAGTGATGGGAAATATAATAAGGCGTCTCTTGACGAAATATCATCGTTAGTACTAAAGTATGCCGCTTTATTACATGGGAAACCTAATTATATAAGTATACATGCGGCAGGTATCTTAATTTCAGATAAACCTATTCATTATTTCTCTGCTACAAATATGCCGCCCAAAGGATTTCCGACCGTGCAATTTGATATGCATATTGCCGAAGATGTAGGCTTGTATAAATTTGATATTTTAGGACAACGTGGTTTAGGGAAAATTAAAGATGCTGTATCGATTATAAAAAAAAATCACCCCAAAGCACAAGTTAAAAATATCCATAATGCAAGACAGTTTTTTAAAGATGCGCGTATTAATGAAATGATAGCAAGAGCAGCGTGTATAGGCTGTTTTTATGTAGAGTCACCCGCAATGCGTATGCTTTTAAAAAAACTTAAGGTTAGTGATTACCTCACTCTAGTAGCTGCAAGTTCTATCATACGTCCAGGAGTGGCTAAGAGTGGTATGATGCGGGAGTATATTTTACGGCATAGATTTCCAGAACGTCGCAAGGAGGCACATCCCGTATTGTGGAGTATCATGCCAGATACTTATGGTGTGATGGTCTATCAAGAAGATGTTATAAAAGTGGCGCATCATTATGCAAATCTCGATCTCGGAGAGGCAGATGTACTACGTAGGGGTATGAGTGGTAAGTATAGGTCAAGAGAAGAGTTTCTATCAGTAAAGGAAAAGTTTATTTCAAATTGTATCGCTCGAGGCGAAAACAAAGCAGTTGTGCTCGATGTCTGGAGACAGATTGAAAGCTTTGCTGGTTATGCTTTTGCAAAAGGTCACTCTGCCTCTTATGCCGTTGAGTCTTACCAGAGTTTATATTTAAAATGTTATTATCCACTAGAATATATGGTAGCTACCATAAACAATGGAGGAGGCTTTTATCGAGTAGAAACCTATCTACACGAAGCGCGCAAGCACGGAGGGATTGTACATCCACCCTGTATAAATAAAAGTGACATACAGACCACTATAGAGGGAAAAACGATTTACCTAGGATTTCAGCATTTACTTAGCCTAGAGCGTAAAACTATGATTAAAATTATCGAGGAAAGGTCAATAAACGGCAACTACAAAACTCTTGATGATTTTATGAATAGAGTGCGCGTGGGTATACAACAATTAGATATTTTAATACGTATTGATGCCTTTAGAATTACTAGAAAAGACAAGCGCACCTTATTATGGGAAGCCTATTATAAAGAAAATAGTATGCCCAAAAGTCAATCACAATCTCAAATGTTTCGGGTGCCGGTTAAGGAATATAAGTTGCCAGAATTTGACATACCCTTATTAGAAAAAGCATTTGACCAGTTAGAATTATTAAGTTTTCCACTTTACGATCCCTTTATTTTATTGAAAACGCCTCCAACTAGTACGATGCTTGTAAAACAGATCAAAAACTATAAAAACAAGATAATATGCATTTATGGCTATCTAGTTACCGCTAAGAATACAAGCACATCAAAAGGCGATAGGATGCACTTTGGAACTTTTTTAGATCAAGCGGGTGATTGGATTGATACGGTTCATTTTCCGCAAGTGTCTAAACAGTTTCCCTTTAGAGGTAAAGGGATATATCGCATCACTGGTAAGGTGGTCGAGGAGTTTGATTTTTATACCATCGAGGTCACAAAGTTGGAGAGACTTCCATATGTTTCAGACCCTCGATTTGACGCAACCTATAACCGTAAAATTGATACGTCTAGCAATGTGAAATCATTTAGGCTTTTGAGATGATAAAGGCTATTGTATGCAAACCGGATTGAAAAATTTAACATACATCAAAACTCAATTTACTTACCTTCGGAATGTTTAATATCTCAAAATCTTCAGATGAAAATCACACGCTATTGTTTTATTTTACTTCTCGTACTTGTTAGTTATTCTTGTAATGATAATCAGGGAGAAGATACCGCTTTCGCGAAAGCGGAAACCCCTCAATTTGAAGTTCCTTTTGAAAAAATTACATTAGATAACGGTCTCACGGTTATACTCCACCGAGATACGTCAGACCCCGTAGTTGCCGTTGCACTTACTACTCACGTGGGCTCTGCACGCGAGATAGAAGGAAGAACAGGTTTTGCCCATCTTTTTGAACATCTACTATTTTTAGAATCTGAAAACTTAGGCAAAGGAGGTCTTGATGCTATGAGCGCACGCATAGGTGGTTCTGGAGCAAACGGATCTACAAGTCGTGATCGCACAAACTATTTTCAAACCGTACCCAAGGATGCATTAGAAAAAATGATTTGGGCAGAAGCAGATAAGCTAGGTTACTTTATCAATACTGTAACAGAACCTGTACTTGCTAAGGAGAAACAAGTGGTAAAAAATGAAAAACGACAAGGTGTAGATAACCGCCCCTACGGTCATACTCGGTATGTGGTAGGTAAAAACTTATACCCAGAAGGTCATCCTTACAGCTGGCAGGTTATAGGCTCTCTTGAAGACTTACAAAATGCAACCTTGCAAGATGTAAAAGACTTTTATAATCGATGGTATACGCCCAATAATACGACATTGACCATTGCAGGTGACTTTGACCCCATAAAAACTAAGGAATGGGTGAAGAAATACTTTGGAGAGATCCCACGCGGTGAAGATATACCTACTATTGAAAAGCAGCCCGTCACACTCAGCCAGACTAAAAAATTATATTATGAAGATAACTTCGCACGTCTACCGCAACTTACATTGACCTGGCCTACAGTACCTAACTACGATAAAGATTCTTACGCACTTGAAGTGTTAGCCAGTTATCTATCAGAAGGGAAAAGGGCGCCTTTTAATCAAGTCCTAGTTGATGAGAAGCAGCTTACGTCTAATGTACGTATGTATAATTTTGGATCAGAGATTTCGGGGGAGTTTGGTTTGAGTATAAATGCATATTCAGGTAAAGATCTTGATAATGTACTCGTAGGCATTAATGAGGCTTTTACAAAATTTGAACTAGAGGGAATCTCACAAAAGGATCTTGATAGAATTAAGGCAGGGCAAGAAACGCGATTTTATAACGGTCTTTCTAGCGTTTTAGGAAAAGGGTTTCAGCTTGCACAATACGAGATATTTGCAGGAGACCCTGGCTATATTACAGAAGATGTAGAGCGCATTCTTGCTGTCACTACTGAGGATGTGGAGCGAGTCTACACTACTTATATAAAGGGTAAAAACTATGTAGCGACTAGCTTTGTACCTCTAGGGCAGGTCAATCTAGCACTAGAAGATTCTAAACTTGCCGAGGTTGTAGAAGAAAAGATAGTTGAGGGAGCAGAAGATACATTTGACGCAAGTGTAACAGCAGAGTACTCTCGTACACCATCCTCGTTTGATCGTACAATAGAACCACCATATGGAGATACACCAGAGATTTCTGTTCCTGAGGTTTGGGTAGAACAGCTGCCTTCTGGTCTTGAAGTCTATGGTATTAAAAATGATGAAGTTCCTCTCGTTCAATTCCAGATCAATATACGCGGGGGATTATTACTAGAAGATATACAAAAAGTAGGTGTGTCTAATTTACTTGCAAACCTTTTAATGAAAGGGACATCCACAAAAACTACAGCAGAACTTGAAAGTGCAATTGAAAGTTTGGGAGCTACTATATATACCTATTCAGACAAAGAAAATATTTATATAGGGGGCAGTACGCTAGCAAAAAATTATGATGAAACAATATCACTTCTAAAGGAAATACTTTTAGAGCCACGCTGGGATGCAACAGAATTTGACTTACTTAAGAAGAGTGTATTAAGCCAGCTAGAGCAGCAACAGGCAAACCCAAATAGTATTGCGGCTATAGAATTTGATAAATTGATTTATGGTAATAATTCTATTTTGGCTCAAAATACTTTAGGTACACCAGCGTCAATAAAATCAATAACGATAGAAGATCTTAAAGACTACTATACAAATTATGTAGTGCCTAATGTGGCAAAAATGCAAATTGTAGGAGCCATAGACAAGGCAAAAGCGACATCTGCTCTTGCAGGGTTAGATAATAATTGGAATAGAAAAGAAATTACGATCCCCGTACCAGAAGTACCTAAGGCGCCAGAGAGGTCTTCAGTATACTTCTATGACGTACCAGATGCTAAGCAGTCTGTATTGCGGTTTGGTTATCCTGCACTAGCAAAGACAGATACAGATTTTTATCCAGCTCAAATATTGAATTATCGTCTAGGTGGTGGCGGTTTTGCATCACAACTTACTCAAGAGTTAAGAGAGGGAAAAGGTTATACTTATGGTATAAGGTCTCGATTTACTGGCTCAACATTACCAGGACCATTTACTATTTCAAGTGGCGTTAGATCAAACGTAACTTATGAGTCTACTGCGCTCGTTAGAGATATTTTAAAAGAGTATGGTACGGATTTCTCAAGTGATGATCTTGATGTTTCACAAAGTTTTTTACTTAAAAGTCAAGCGAGAGCCTTTGAAACTATGGGTGCAAAACTTAATATGCTAGAAGATATTGCAAACCTTGGGATCTCACCAGATTACATCCGCGAGCGTCAAGCTATAGTCGAGAATATGACTGTACGTGAAATCAAAAAGCTAGCAGATAAATATCTCAATCCAGATAAAATGATCTATTTAATCGTGGGTGATAAGAAAACTCAAATGGAGAAATTAGAAAAACTTGGCTACGGTACGCCCATTCTATTAAATGAGCAAAAGGAATCTTTAAAAAATTAATCACGAACTCACATAATAAGGTACGCTAGTTGAAATTTACTTTTTTTGCTTTCGCGAAAGCATACAAAATCTCAAGATTTTCTTTTAATCCAAACGTTGAGTAGCATACCAAAAATAAGTACAGACATCCCTATGATGGGTCCCGTTGAGTAGGTCTCATTAAAGAGAAAATAGCCTAGTAGTAGTGCAAAAACTAATTCCATGTATTTAATGGGGGCAACCGTTGCAGTATCTGCCAGTTGAAACGAACGTGTTAAGAAGACTTGACCAAATAAGCCAAAAACCCCAATACCGCATACATACCACCATTCCATACCTTGAGGCATACGCCATTGGTTTATGAAGAATAAGCTCCCAATGATTGAGAAGACCATAAAATAGTTGATAATTGTAAGGAAATGTTCCCTAGAGCCTAAATATCGTACAATCGTAAAAACGCCTCCTACCAGTATTGAAGATAGAAGAATAAGTATAAAACTTAGTGTATCTATTCTAAGGTCTAAGCCTTTTAAAGTAAACGCCCCTGTTACTGAGATCACAAGGGCTATCCACTGCCAGAACTTAACGCGTTCTTTCAAAAATAGAAGCGCAAATAAAGCACTAAAAAGCGGGGCTGTATATCTAAGAGCAACTGCAGATCCAAGGGGAATGCGCTGGATTACTAAAAAATAAAGCGCAAGCGATGCAAAGCTCAGTATACCCCTAGTGCTTAGCCAGAAAACATTGTTCCCTTTAATAGAAACCTTCTTTAAAAGCATATACGGAAAGATGAAAATAAACGTCCCAATACATCTAAAAAAAACGACTTGCAGGGGATGGAAGTTCTCGAGGTATTTTGCCAACAAATTCATCCACGTAAAAGCAAATGCGGCAATAAGCATATAAAATACTCCTCTTATCAAGCTTATAATTTGAAACGTAAAGGTATGTGCTTGTTTTTGATACAAGCAATGAACTAATATTTTTTATTAAATAATTTTCATAACAGTTTTAAAAGGAATATTTTTATGTCTATACTCTAACCAATAAAACAGAACAATGAAAAAAGTATTTTTAGCACTTGCAGTTTTTGGACTTACATTCTCAACTATCTCTTGTAGAGAGACTACAGAAGAGAAAATGGAAAATGCGGCTGAGGCAGCTGGTGAAGACATGGAAAACAGTGCACGTGAGGCTGGACAAGCAGTAGAAGATGCAGCAAATGAAGCTGGAGAAGCAGTTGAAAATGCAGCAAATAATGCTGAGCAAGAAGTAGAAGAAGAAATAGAAGGAACTGATGATTACAACGGTGACGATGATAATAACTAAATCACCAACCCTTTTAAATTAAAAAAGCGACCTTGAAAAAGGTCGCTTTTTTAATTGAGTACAATTCTTATTTCATTAAAGGATACTCTGTAAATATTGTATTTATAAGTTCTCTCATAGCACTAGTATTAGTTTGATCATATATGGTTTGATTACTTCTACCTTTCCATACTAGATTTTTAGTTTTGCGATCTATTAAATCTACAACCACTGTACCTTCTTTATACGTATAAGTATCTGTGTCGTAGCCTATAATATTATTGTAATAGGCATAATCATTATAATAATATGGACTATAATATGTGTTTACACGAGCTGTAGTTCGGTAGGGGTAGCTTGCATACACAGGATCTGTTGTAGTGGCTACTTCCTTATCAGTCTTTGTACTCACTAAGACAAGTAAGTCAGGATTATCTCTGTCTAGCTCATAACCAGCGTCTTTCATATTACTATTTATAGTAGCTACTACGAGATTATTTATTTCATCTACATCCATTGTCTTGTTGGGGAGCTTGATGTCTGTATTAGGGAGATAAGCAAATGATTTATAATTATTAAGATTTACACCATCTGCTTTAATCGTAGAGACTGATCGTCCGCAACTTACAAGCATTAGTGTAATAAGCGAATAGGTAAATAATTTGAAAAGTTTCATGGTTTTTATTTTAAAGTTACCATGAAGACCACGCTTAGTGTCTATATATTATCTTAATTGATTATAGTTTAACGGTTGAGAGCAATTTTCATAAATATAGTTAAGACCTTACTATTGTTATGGCATAAGTGAAAAGGCACGGTCTATGGATGTTGCTATTTTATTTAAGAAACAGTACGCTTTCGCGAAAGCGTACTCAATTACCACTCATTTACTCTATTTCCATCTAGCTTAACAAATATGAAAAGCAA
>CAWUIT010000126.1:0-7797 GCA_963922345.1 uncultured Dokdonia sp.
GAGCATCAGTTAATTGATATAATTTGGGAAGAGTTACAAGATATTCCAGAAGTTGAGATTCTAGCTGGGAATCATAAGGATCGTTTAGGGGTGATTTCCTTTCATATTAAGAATGTACATTTTAATCTTGCAGTGAAGCTTTTGAACGATCGTTTTGGGATTCAAACCCGAGGTGGTTGTAGCTGCGCTGGCACATACGGTCATTATTTACTTAACGTAGATAGAGAGACTTCTCAAGCGGTAACTTGCGAGATAAGCTCGGGTGATTTACGACATAAGCCAGGATGGGTGCGTATGTCTATACACCCTACGATGACCACCCAAGAAGTGTATTTCATTTGTGATGCCATCAAACAAGTTGCTCAAAATCAAAAGGAATGGACTAAAGATTATATATATCAGTCTCATTCTAATGAATATTTACACGTAGCTGATGCCGCTACTACAAAAGAACGCCTAGCTGCAATTGATACTTGGTTTGATTTTGAGTAAGCTTTACTTGGAAATTTTTGATAAAACTTCTTCTTTCTTTCCTAGTAATTTAAATCGTTTATGAGTCCAGAGGTAATATTCTGGTTTATTAACTATTTGTTTTTCTAGCGCTTTCGCGAAAGCGTCTGTTATCACACCTTCCTCAAGCGAGGAACTAGCTTCTGATAATCTCGTAAATGTTCCTACGTAATGGCCGCGGCTTACTTTTTCTACCCCTAGATATAGAACAGGTAAATTAAACTCACGAGCGATGCGTTCTACACCTGTAAAAAAAGGAATTTCGTGACCTAAAAAAGTCGTCCAATAGTGCGCCTTCCGAAAGCGTGGCGTTTGATCTGCAACAAAGCCATAAGTCCCAGTCTTGTTTTCTTGTTCTAGTCGCTTTATAAATCGGATGGTTTTTTTAGAGTCAATCATAAACGTGTTCCACCGTCCTCGTATGCTTCGTATAAGATCGTCAAATTGTTTGTGCTTAATCTTCTTATAGACAGCATAGCCGGGGTTTTGCATATACAATTGTAAAGCAAATACCCACTCATAACTTGCATAATGTCCCATAATTAAACACGTGCTTTGTTTTGCTTTGTCATATTGAGTGATAAGGTCGGCATTAGAAAACTGGTAGCGTTTTAAGAGCTCTTCTTTCTTAATATTCATAGACTTTATCATCTCTAAAAACATATCACACAGGTGACTATAGAATTTACGCTCTATGATTTTGAGTTCACTATCTGTTTTCTCTGGGAAGGCAATTTTAAGGTTATAGCGCACCGTTTTTTTTCTATATCCTATAATATAGTAAACAATGAAGTAACACCCGTCAGATAATAGGTATAGAGCCCTAAATGGTAAAATAGAAATAACCCATAAAAACGGATAAAATAACCAGAAAAGAAGGGCTTTCATTCAGATTTTCTTAAGACATTGAGAGTACAAATATAACTATCTTTACAAGTAAAATTTTGAGTTTATGGCAGATTTACATCCTGTAACAATTGCAATTATTTTAGCCAATGTACTTTTTTCTCTTAAGGGATTTAATGATTACTCTTTTTTTGAAAAATATAAATTTAACGTAGGGGCGATTCGTCGTGGGGAACAGGTAAGAGTAATTTCTTCTGCATTTTTACACGCAAATACTCAGCATCTTCTATTTAATATGCTGTCGCTATTTTTCTTTGCAAATACAGTCATCTATAGATTGGGAGTTGTAAATTTTGCACTTATATATATAGCTAGTCTCATAGTAGGGAATTTGTTATCCTATTATTTTCATAAGGATGAATATCATTACTCTGCAGTAGGGGCGAGTGGTGCCGTTATGGGTATCGTATATGCAGGAATATTATTGAACCCAGGACTTACGATTAACTTTTTTATACCGGGATGGCTTTTTGGTGTGGGATATATGATCTATACCATTTACGGGATGGTTAAAAAAAATGACAACATAGGTCATGATGCTCATTTTGGAGGGGCTATTGGGGGTTATATACTAACACTTTTCTTAGCACCCTCACTATTACAAACAAGCCTGATAATGGTTATAGTTCTAGCAATACCTATTGTCATATTATTTGTTATGATTAAATTAGGTAAAATATAATTATCTTAAGAATTCACTATTTAAAATTTGATTTATGAAGTATTTCACATTTCTAGTAATATTTATAACTATGAATACATTAGCACAAACTGATTTAATGGGCCCACTTGTAAACGTAACAGGTGAAGGTACTGTTAAGGTTGTCCCAGATGGGGTAGATATTAAAGTAAGTGTCCAAACACAAGGGAAAGAAGCGAGAAATGTGAAATCTGAAAATGATGAGACCATTGATAAGGTGATCAAATTTTTACGGAGTCAAGGTATAGACAGTAAATACATCAAAACAGAATATATAAATCTCAATAAGAATTACGATTACAATTCAAAAACATATAACTATAACGCAAGTCAAACACTGTCTATAATACTTAAAGATTTAAGCACCTACGAAGCAATTATGACAGGATTGCTTAACTCAGGAATAAATCGAATAGATGCTGTGCAATTTACATCTTCAAAAATGGAAACACTCGAGGCCGAGGCGCGTATTAAAGCGATCAAAAATGCAAAAGAGAAAGCACAAGCTTATGCAAATGCACTCGATCAATCTATTGGCAAAGCAGTTCAAATAAGTGAGCAAGGCAGTCAAGCCCCGCAACCACCAATGTATAAAGCAAGAATGATGTCTATGGAAATGGACTCCTCTGGAGGTGGAGAGACCATAGCTCCAGGAGAATTAACCATTCGTACAAAAATTGCTGTGAGTTTTGAATTAAAATAATCTTAACTAAGATTAACGTGACGTTAACCTCAAAAAATGGATTGTCCTTAGTATCTTTAAGTTATGGATAAGAAATATAAAATGGATAAAGAAAAACGTGAAGAAGAGATTGATTCACGTATCATTAGAGATAATCCTAAGCCTATTCTTATGGGCAATGGGGTACACCGTGAGGAAAAAAATGAAGCTCAAAAGATTGATAATGAGAATACTTTAAAAAGAGCCAAGAAGGAACTAGATGATGATAAAGGGGCTATGAAGCCAGGGAAGATGGAGCGTCCTGATAAAGATATTGTAAGTGAAAATTAGTAAGTAAACTTACTTACATTAATAAGATATCCTAATTTCTAGATTTTCTAGAGTTAGGATATTTTTTTTCGGTAAAGGTATCAGCTTCGTGCGTTTTTGAAGAAGCCTCGACAAGTTTATTAATTTCACTCATTTCATCTTCTGTGAGATGTCTCCATTTACCTTCGGGAACATCAAGTTGCACATTCATAATTCTTATTCGCTTTAATCGAGTAACTTCATAATCTAATGCCTCACACATACGCCGTATTTGTCTATTGAGACCTTGTGTAAGCGTTATATTAAATTGAAACCTACTAATCTGCTCAACCTTACATTTTTTTGTAACAGTATCTAAAATAGGCACACCATTGCTCATTTGTTGTATAAATGATGGCGTAATAGGTTTATCAACCCAGACTTCATATTCCTTCTCGTGATTATTACGAGCTCGTAATATTTTATTTACAATATCACCATCATTAGTGAGAAATATAAGGCCTTCAGAAGGTTTGTCTAATCTACCTATCGGGAAAATCCTCGAGGGAAAATTAATAAAATCAATAATATTGTCCTTCTCAACACGGGTGTCAGTTGTACAAACAATACCTACAGGCTTATTAAAAGCAATGTATATACTACTAGCATTGTTAGTAGTAATAAGTTCACCATTAACACGCACTTCATCACCATCTGTAATTTTAGTACCCATTTCTGGAACTTTCCCATTAATAGTCACCCGACCTTGATCGATAAGCTTGTCTGCAGCACGACGTGAGCAGTAGCCTGCCTCACTCAAAAATTTATTAATTCGCACTTGTTTTTTTGATTCCATAAGAACAAAAGTACTATTAAATTGAACAAAAAATGCCAGTCGTGAGACTGGCATTCTGTCCCAAAATAAATTGGGATAAAAAGTTATATAAGCTTAGTCAATTACTCTTACATTGACTGCATTTAATCCTTTTTTACCTTCTTTTAATTCAAACTCAACAGCGTCACCTTCTCTTACCTCATCGATAAGTCCTGTTACGTGTACGAAGTGCTCTTGGTTTGCTTCTTCTTCATTGATAAATCCAAATCCTTTGGTCTCGTTGAAGAATTTTACTGTTCCTTTGTGCATTATAATAATTTAATTTGTTAAGCTGCAAATGTACTGTTTATTAATGCAGTAACTCACAATTGTTTGTTATTGTTTAGATTATTTTTATTTAGCTTTCGCGAAAGCGTTTTCTATCATAATTATTTGTAATTGAGTTTATTATAAATTTTTATTAGAAACCTTGGAAGTTCAGGGCATTCTCTTTTCTGATAAACTTGTAACTTGCGACTTAAACTCTGTTCTATGGCACTTACCAATAACGACATATTTAAAAAATTACGAGTAGCATTACAATTGCGGGATGATGAAATTATCGAAATATGTAAACTTGTAGACTTTCAGGTCTCAAAGAGTGAGCTAGGTGCGATCTTTAGAAAACCAGACCACCCTAAGTATATGGAATGTGGTGATCAATTTTTACGTAATTTTTTAAATGGCCTAGTAATACACAAACGAGGACCGATGCCTAAGAAAAAATAATTATGTTTCTTCGTTATTTTTTTTTACAAATCAATACTACGAGATTACCATTTTCTAGGGTTGTAAAGAAGGCATACACATCGCCACCATCTTTGATTTTTAATTTCTTCCGTAAACGATCTACTGTAATAGGAAAGTTTCTTGTGGTAATATTTGCTTTTTCAAAGTCAAGCTCCTTAGAAATATTCTTCTTGTAAGGCAAGACCTTATTTATTTCAAAGGTCCTTCCAGGAAATGTGATTAACTCGTCAGATGTATATAGGTGCGAGTGCTCTCCTAATTTATCTATTTTAAAGTATTGTGAGACCCAATTAAATGCGCCGCTTTTAAGTAGGGCTGCATTGGGTTCATACAGGTATTTTTTAGGGTTTGCATAATGAGCCTCAGCGTTTTGCGCAGTATCTAAAGTAAATGTAATAGCTGGTTGTTTACTCTCTAAATTTACAACAGCAACTTTTACGTCACTCTTTTGAACGTTTCCTACTTTCCAAAGAAGCTCTTTTACTTCATTATTTACGGCTACAATATGGATTTCTTCTACGGTTTCAAGCTCTTTTATGCCAGCGGTTATATCTAGAAGCGGAGCTGTCTTGATCCATAGATATGTACAATGAGATAGAAGTAACTGCTTGTACAGCGGGACATTGGGTAGGCAATCTTTAAGCATAAATACTTTTCCCATAGAATCTAATCTACGCCCAGGATCGAGATAAATACAATCATAGAAGGTATTTTGAGAAGATAGATACTCAATAGTATCTCCCTGTATAAATTGAATGTTTGACTGCCCTAGCAGTGCAGCATTTCTTTTGGCAAGGGCAGATAGTTTCTCATTCTTCTCGATGTGAGTTACTTCATCTTTTTTTTGAGCAAAATAATAGGCATCAATACCAAAACCACCAGTGCCATCCAATAGTGTGCTTCCTTCCATAATGCTTGCCTTGTAGTGCGCAGTGACTTCTGATGAAGTCTGCTCAAGATTTAATTTTGGTGGAAATAGAATCCCCTTGGTACGATGCCATAACGGGAGTTTCTTTTTAGTACGTCGTAATCCGTCTAGTTGCTGTGCCAGCTCTTGGATTGTAATATCTTTAAAAGGACTGCCCTTTAAAATGAAGGTATGTAAAGGTGTTGTGCTATGTTTTTCAAGATAAGCTTGCACCTTTGGCTGGACAATCGCTAGATTCATTACAAATCTTGAGTAAGTTTTTGTACAATCTTATACTCGCTCAGGAATTCCTTTGAGATGACCTTAAGTGCTGTATAGGTAGGAACTGCGAGAATCATCCCAAAGACACCAAATAAAAGTCCAGCGATGATAATGGCTAAGAAAATCTCTAGAGGGTGAGACTTCACACTATTACCAAAAACAAAAGGCTGGATGATAAAGTTATCTACGAGTTGAGCAGCTCCATAACAGATGGAAATCCAGATTAATTTTGGTAAAATAATGGTTCTAAAGTCCATCTCAATATTGCTTGAAGTAGCGAGGAGTAACATCACGCCGCCACCTACGAGTGGTCCTATATAAGGGACTAAGTTCAAAACGGCACAAAAGAGTGCAATTGCCATAGCATTCTCAATCCTAAAAGAAAGTAAGATGATGGCATAAAGTACAAACATGGTAAAAACCTGTATGATCAAACCTATAAAATAGCGAGATAACAAGTATTTAATTTTTTCAAAAACTCTTAAAAATTTTCCTTCATTGCCACGCTTTGCAAACACAAGTAAGCTATTTACCAGTAATCTATTGTCTTTAAGAAAAAAGAACGTGATAAAGACGATAGCAAAAATTCCAATCGCAGCGGCTCCAAGATTACCTATAATACTATTTAAAAAAGTTGGGATAATTCCAAAATCAAAATTCCGTACAAAATCTGCATTTTGAACACCCTGAATTATGGTCATTTTATCAATACCAAAGTACGTAGCAATCTCGCCATACAATCTATTGATATTCTCCTTTACCTCATTAAAGTCTATACTACTGAGGTGCTGACTTTGGTCAATTACTACCGGTATAAATAATGCAAAAATACCTGTAATTATTAGCAGCAGTATTATTATAGTAACAACAGATGCCCACGTGGGTGAGAATTTAAAAGAATACCTCAAAAACTTTACAACAGGCCTACCTACAAGTGACAAGACTGCCGCCACAGCTAGATATACCAGCACACTTTGTACCATATATAAAAACCACAGCACAAATAAGATACCTACAATGATACCTATGGCGCGCAGGATGCCGTTGCTTATTATTTTTGCTTTAAGAGGTTTCATTCAGGGTAAAGATACTGTTTTAAAATTGTGATATTTGATAGAGAGCTATTGCCGTAGCTTGGGTTACATTCATACTACTATTTTCTCCGTACATAGTGATATGCGCCGCTTTTTTACACATTTCAATTACCTCTTCGGCTATTCCAGAGCGCTCGTTACCTATAACGAGTACAATCTTTTTGAAATTTTTAAATGTAATGAGATCGAGTGGTTTGCTCTGGGAAGTAATTTCTAAAGCGATACTTACGTAATCTTGATCGTGCAACTTTTGTAACTCAAGGATACTATGTTCGCTTTCGCGAAAGCGTAAGTTCTCAATCGTATTTCTAGCTGTCTTTTTAAGTCTGTTGCTTTTGAGGTCTGGACTTGTACCGCAAAAAATAATCTCCTTGACGCCAAATGCATCTGCGAGACGAAAGATACCACCTGCATTTGCGGGACTAGTAACACCATCACAAATGAGAACAATGTTTTTAGTTTGTTTTAAATTTTTATGTTGCGTGTGGTCAAGTTGCAAATGAATGAGATTTACGTTGTAATCAATTAATGTTCAAAAGCATATTTTACAATATTGGCTCCCATTTTAAGTGCCTTTTCACGCACGGCTTGAGGATCTCCATGTACTTCTTGGTCCTCCCATCCATCACCCAGATCAGACTCTGTGGTAAATAATACTACTAACCGATCTTCGTGAAATAAGGCTAGCGCTTGAGGTCTTTTACCATCGTGCTCGTGTATTTTAGGCAGTCCCTGCGGAAACTTGTAGGCAATAGAAAAAATGGGATGGCTTGCTGGAAGCTCCGCTAGTTCTTGATCGGGAAA
>CAWUIT010000127.1:0-7713 GCA_963922345.1 uncultured Dokdonia sp.
CGAGTGCTTACCTACAAGGATAAAGTGCTATCTTGAGGTACACTATAAATAGTAAACCAAATGATCAAAAAGCTACTGCCGCTCTGTATCGCACTTACATTTTGTATGATAGGTTGTCAAGACGCAACACAAGACGTACAACTCCCCGATGCCAATAGACAATCGTGGGCATTTGAGTCTTTTGAAAAGGTAGATAGCTTGAACCCCATCTTACTCCCCTCATCACAACGCTCATTTAAAGATCCTATATCCGGAGTGATGCAATTATGGGAAAAACGCAATGTGCTTAACCCATCTGCTATTGTGAGGAATGATAGTGTTTATCTTTTTTACAGAGCTCAAGATAGTACGGGAACATCGCGTATTGGGCTTGCTACTAGTGGTGATGGCTTACATTTCTCTAAGAGAGCCACGCCCGTTTTTTATCCAGATAATGACCTTATGAAGACGTACGAGTGGAATTATAAAAAAATAGAAGGAAGCACAGATGAAAATTGCCATACCTGTTACTTTGACGGAACAGAAGATCCACGCATTATTGAAAGTGAAGACGGCACCTATATAATGACCTATACCGCTTATGACGGAAAAACGGCACGACTAGCGCTCGCTAGTTCTCGAGATTTAATCTCTTGGACCAAGCACGGCTTAGTTTTAAAAGATAGCATCTATAAAAATTATTGGTCTAAGTCTGGAGCTATTGTAGTTGAAACTAAAGGATCAAAGAATATTGCAAAAAAGATCGATGGAAAATACTGGATGTACTTTGGAGATACACAATTATTTATAGCTACCTCAGAAAATCTCATTGATTGGGAAGTGGCGCTAGATGAAGAACATCATAAAATGATTGCTGTATTACATCCTCGCAAAGGATATTTTGATAGTAGACTCGTAGAACCAGGTCCTTATGCCCTCTATAAAGATGAAGGGATTGTGCTTATTTATAATGGAAGTAACGCTGCAAATTATAGTGATCCCGATCTTCCAAAATATACCTACGCAGCTGGTCAAGCTCTGTTTGATAAGGATGCTCCTTACAAACTTATTGATAGAACTGAGGGATATTTTATCTATCCAGATAAGGATTATGAGAAAGTTGGGGAGGTAAATGAAGTTTGCTTTGTAGAAGGTCTCGTACACTTTAAGGGACAATGGTTACTCTATTACGGCACTGCAGATTCAAAAATAGCTGTTGCCGTTGCTCCTTTTGTTGAGTGATTTCCTGTAAAATGATGTGTTAACCTTTGTATTGCTTGTCTTACTAAGTGTAAGACCACTTAAAAACAGACAAGGATGTTAGTACTTAAATCAAATTTCAAAAATTACTTTTTAATTCTCTTGAGTGTAATTGCACTCTCCTCCTGCTCATCTGATGATGATAGTGCAAGTGACAGTACATCAAATGATGCTACGTTTACAGCGACAATTAATGGTGTGGTGTATAATCCAGCATTTAAAACAGCATTTGAGACCACTAGCTTAAATAACATTCTCGTCACAGGCTCAGAAAATAGCGGAGAAGCTATTCAGCTCTTTATACCATCAACACTCACCGCAGGCACTTATGATCTTTCGGATTCTATAGAAAATGGGATTCAAGCCTATTATCAAGAGATGGATGGCGATGCAGATGATGGCGCCTTTGCAACTTCTGGAACACTCACCCTCACAACCATTAATACCACCACTAAAGAAATTTCTGGTACATTTTCATTTACCGGAACAGTCCCTAATACTGGGGAAGTAATTACTGTTACAGAAGGACAGTTCTCTCTTGACTGGCAGGAGATTTAAGCTATTTATTAACCACTTTTTAATGAGAGTATCTCTGTAGAGATGCTCTCATTATTTTTTCACTCACCCGCTAGATGAAATCAACACAAAGCCTGAGGACATCTCGATAAGAAGAGTCGTGAGTTGACAGCTTAACAAGGAAACTGGCCGTCCCGCTTTCGCGAAAGCGTAAAATAACTCTACCACGAGCAGCTTAAAGTTGAGAATCATTTTATCGTGAGGTTCTAGCCTAGATTACATTTAAAATTTTAAAGGAGACACTTTATGAAACCTCTCTAGGCTTGTTATGATTTTTTTAACATTAAAAGCCACGTTGGTCTGTACCTTTTACCTTCTTAAAACACAAACTGAATGATGAAAAAATTATCCTTTGTATTTGCTACGATACTCGCAGTCACAATTGCCAGTTGTAGCGCTTCACAATCAAAAGTTGCCAGCAAGGCGCCCTCAAAGTCTAAAGAAAAAGATAAGAAAAATGCGATAAAACCTTATGATAAAGTCATCACAAAGGATGCAAAGACAGATGAAGGTCTCTTTACCGTGCACAAACTTGACGATTCCTATTATTATGAGATTCCCGATTCCCTCTTTGGGCGTGAGATGCTTATGGTTACACGAATTGCAAAAACCGCTAATGGCCTTGGTTTTGGTGGTGGTAAACAAAACACTTCTGTACTGCGATGGGATGTAAAAGACAAAAAGGTGTTGCTAAGGGTGGTCTCTCACCAGATCTTTGCGGCAGACTCCCTACCAATTTCTGAGGCCGTTAAGAATAGTAATTTTGAGCCTGTCCTCTTTGCTTTTGATATCAAAGCATACCATAAAGACAGTGTTTCTGGAAACAGAAATACAGTGATAGACGCTACAGATCTTTTTGAAAGCGATGTAAAGCCGCTAGGTTTACCTCAACGCCGTCGTAAAAGTTTAAAAGTGACAAAGCTCGATGGGAAGCGATCATACATTGACACCATACGTAGTTACCCACAAAATATTGAAGTACGCAGTGTAAAAACATATGCTGCCTCTGAGCCACCATCAAACAGCGCTACAGGAACGTTATCCCTTATGATGAGTAACTCGATGATCTTACTTCCAGAAGTACCTATGCAACGCCGTATGTTTGATGAGCGTGTAGGCTGGTTTGGTCGCGGTCAGACAGATTATGGCCTCGATTTACAAAAGTCAAAGACGATACGCTACCTTGATCGCTGGAGATTAGAAGTAAAAGATGAAGACATAGAAGCTTTTAAACGAGGTGAACTTGTTGAGCCTAAAAAGCAGATCGTTTATTATGTAGATCGTGCAACACCAAAAAAGTGGGTTCCATACATCAAACAAGGTATTGAAGACTGGCAGGTAGCCTTTGAAGCTGCTGGATTTAAAAATGCCATTATTGCTGCAGATCCACCATCTATAGAAGAAGATCCAGACTGGAGCCCAGAAGATGTACGCTACAGCGTTGTACGTTACCTTGCTTCTCCTATTCCTAATGCAAATGGACCTCACGTAAGTGATCCACGTTCTGGAGAGATTTTAGAGAGTGATATAAACTGGTATCATAATGTGATGACACTATTACATAACTGGTATTTTGTACAAACAGCTGCCATTAATCCTGAGGCTCGTAGCAATGAATTTAAGGATGAGATTATGGGGCGCTTAATCCGTTTTGTGAGCTCACACGAGGTGGGCCACACATTGGGATTACCACACAATATGGGTAGTAGTGTAGCTTATCCAGTAGATAAGTTAAGATATCCTGAGTTTACAAAAAAGTATGGTACTGCACCATCTATTATGGATTATGCACGATTTAATTATGTAGCTCAACCAGGAGACGGTGATGTAGCTCTTATGCCTAACATAGGAGTTTATGATAAATATGCAATCAAGTGGGGATATAGACCCATTCTAGAGGCAGAAAATGCTGAGGATGAAAAGCAAACATTAGACAGCTGGATTCTAGAACACGCTGGAGACCCAATGTACCGTTTCGGGCGCCAGCAAAGAAGTGTTATAGATCCTAGCTCACAAACAGAAGACCTAGGTGATGATGCTATGAAAGCTAGTGATTATGGTATTATGAATCTCAAACGCATAGTGCCCAACCTCATCACTTGGACTGCAGAAGATGGTCAAAATTATGACGAGCTTGATAAAATGTACGGTCAAGTACTATCTCAATACAATCGTTATATGGGCCATGTTGCTGCAAATGTAGGAGGCGTTTACGAGATGTATAAAACCTATGATCAAGAAGGTGCCGTTTACACACATGTACCTGCAGAAAAGCAAAAAGAAGCCTTGCTCTTTTTACAAGACAACCTTTTTGAAACCCAAGACTGGCTTATAGATCAAAATATTTTTGACAAAATAGAATCGGCTGGTAATGTTGAACGCATTCGTCGTTTTCAAACGCGTACGCTTAATAACCTACTCAATTTTGGCCGTATGGCCCGTATGCTTGAAAATGAAACGCTCAATGGGGCTGATGCCTATACATTTATGACAATGATGGAGGATCTTAGAAAAGGGCTTTTTAGCGAGTTGAGAACCAGAGAAGCAATAGATATCTATCGCCGTAATTTACAACGAGCTTATGTAGAGCGTCTCGAATATCTTATGACTGAAGATCAAGAAAATGCACGAAGCAATACCCGTGTAAATGTGAGCCAAAGTGATATAAGAGCGGTGGTACGTGCAGAGCTTAAAAGTCTTAAAAGAGATTTACAAAATAGCCGTTTACGCGATCGTATGAGCCGCATTCATACAGAAGATCTAGTAGAACGTATTGATTTAATATTAGACCCTAAGAGCTAATAATTCATCACATTATTTATTTTAAAAGCTACTTTCTATTAAGAGAGTAGCTTTTTTTATTATGCTATGTACGCTTTCGCGAAAGCGGAATGCTACCCAAGCCACAGCAATTTGACGATAGTTTATTTTACCATAATTCACACAAAATATCTTAAAAAGATCACAAAAAAGAGATGTGATTAAACCTTACTCCACTTACTACGTCATACTAGTGTTCAACAATTTAAAAACATATACTATGAAAAATGTAATGATAGCTTTTGTATTACTAGCTACTGTATCAATGACAGCACAAAGAGGGCCTAGAGGAGATATGAGAGAAAAAGGTGCTGAACTCACGGCTGCACAAATCGCCACCTTACAAACTAAAAAGATGACTTTAGCTCTTGATCTGGAGGATGCGCAGTCTAAAAAAGTGTACGAGGTTCTTTTAAGTCAAGCCGAAGATCGCAAAGCTATGAGGGCAGAACGAAAAGCACAAACCGAAAGGCCTGAACTGTCAAAAGATGAGCGTTATAAGAAAATGAATGAACGCTTAGATAAGCAAATAGCATTTCAAAATGACATGCAACGTATTTTATCTGACGAGCAATATGATCGATTTAAAAAAATACAAGGCAAAAGAAAAAACAAGCGGGATCGCAAAGGGCTCCTTAAACGAAGAGGCGCTCGTCATAAAAGATAATTTGATTGGTTGGTTAGTTAGTTTAGTTTGAAAACGGCATCTGTAATGGATGCCGTTTTTATTTTGATTAAAATGTCTTACTTATCTTTCTGACCGCCTCAATGGTTTTATCAAGATCTTGGTATGATAATGCATCGTTTAAAAACCAACTCTCATAAGCACTTGGCGCGATATAAATACCTTCGGCTAAGAGACCGTGGAAGAATTTTTTAAACGTTTCATTGTCCCCAGCTGCTGCAGTTTTAAAGTCTACTACAGGATCTTCTGCAAAGTGTACTGAGATCATAGACCCTATTCTATTAATGGTAAAAGTGACTCCATTCTCAAGTAGCGCCTTCTCCATTCCCTCGTGTAAATACGCACATTTTTTTTCTAAGCTTGTAAAAACTGCTGGTGTGTTATTGAGCTCTGTAAGCATTGCTAGCCCTGCAGCCATTGCTAGTGGATTTCCACTTAATGTTCCTGCTTGATATACAGGACCTTCTGGGGCTAAATAACTCATAATCTCTGCACGAGCAGCAAAAGCACCTACTGGTAAACCTCCCCCTATCACTTTACCGAAGGTTACAATATCTGCTTGCACATCCATTAATTCTTGCACACCACCTCTTGCCAGTCTAAAACCTGTCATCACTTCATCAAAGATGAGAAGAGCATCATTTGTATTACAGAGCTCGCGCAATCCTTCTAGAAAACCTTCTTCTGGAAGTATACATCCCATATTACCTGCAACAGGTTCTATAATGATAGCCGCTATCTCTCCTTGATTTGCTTTGAATAATGCACGAACCTGATCTAGGTTATTATAATCTGCCAGTAAAGTATCTTTTGCAGTTCCCTTTGTTACTCCTGGACTGTTAGGAGACCCAAAAGTTACAGCACCACTACCCGCTTGGATAAGAAATGAGTCTGAGTGCCCATGATAACATCCTGCAAATTTTATAATCTTTTCTCTCCCAGTAAAACCACGAGCCAGACGTACGGCACTCATACAAGCCTCTGTCCCGCTATTTACAAATCTTATCTTATCAATTCCAGGCACCATTGAGATCGCAAGCTCTGCAATTTGAGTTTCAATCTTTGTAGGCATTCCAAAAGAAGTTCCCTTTTGTGCTTTTGCAACCACGGCATCTACAACTGGCTTGTGCGCGTGACCTAATATCATAGGGCCCCAAGAGGCAATATAATCTATGAGCTCGCGTCCATCTTCATCATATAAATAAGCTCCCTTTGCCTCTTTTACAAAAATGGGATGTCCTCCAACAGATTTAAATGCTCGTACTGGGCTATTGACACCACCTGGTATGACTTTTTGAGCTTCTACAAAAAGTTCACTACTTCTCTTATAAATCATTATTAATTTTTCTTTTCAAAAGTTGCCATCGTACGCTATAATATATAGTATACTTAAATATCTTTTCTCTTCTTAATACCCTCTATCAAAGGGCTGGATGTAAAGTACTTGCCCCTCAAAAATTGCATTACTGTCCAAACCATTCCACTTCTTAAGGTTTTCTACTGTGATATCATATTTTTTTGAGATACGGTAAAGTGTCTCTCCCTTTGCTACGGTGTGTTGATTGTTATTATCAGTGACTTTCTTGTAGTCACGTACGTCTTTACCTAGCACTTCTCCATCGTATCTGTAAAGCTCATAGCGCTCTATGAGACTTATTAGTTTTTGTGGGTATTTTCTATCTGTTGCATAGCCAGCAGCCCGCAATCCCTTTGCCCAACCTTTATAATCGTCTTTAGGAAGTTTAAAAAGATCTGTATAGCGTTTACGACCTGTCAAAAAAAGCGAGTGATCTCTGTAAGAAAATTTTGGCAAGCTATATTTTCTAAAGCATTCACCCTTTTCATCATCATCGTGATAAACGGTTTGTCCCTTCCAATCGTGACATTTTATCCCAAAGTGATTATTTGCTTTTTGCACGAGTTCACCTTTACCTGCGCCAGATTCTAGTATACCTTGAGCCAGCGTTATACTTGCTGGTATTCCATAGAGCTCCATCTCTTCTTTTGCTATCGCTGCAAATGTGTCGATGTACCCATTAACACCACCTTTCGGAACTGGATTTACACCGTTGTCAAGATTCTCTTCTGGCGTAGTATTCTTTGTAACCTCAGGAGCCCTAGTTCTTTTTACAGTTGTTACTGTTCGCGTTCTTTTGCTAGATTTTGTTGATCGCTTAGAACTGCCACAACCAATTGCTATAAATCCTAGTAATGTGAGTATGAAAATTTTTTTCAACATATGCTCATTCTATCAAAGCAAGTCCTTTTCTTGCAAGTTGTACATTCATCCCAGCGATGCCCTGAAGTCCTCCCGTATGGATAGCTAAAATACGAGAATTCTTTGGGAAATACCCGTTATCTATAAGGTCTAAGACACCATAAAGTAACTTTCC
>CAWUIT010000128.1:0-7643 GCA_963922345.1 uncultured Dokdonia sp.
AAGGAGGTAAGGTAGAGTAGAATTGTATATTTCTCAGTCGCATCAAAACTTCCTAGATACTTTTTTTGAGCCTTTATCATACGCTCGATAGTAGATTTTAATTGAGAGGCTTTAATGATTTGATTAGGACTGTAAATACCTAATTCTATTGTGATGCCATCTACTTGAAAAATCTCCTTATTAGGACTATTGTATAGTATAGGATTGTCTACAATATCAAAATAGCGATCTCCTTTATATGTGTCTATGCGTTGTTCATTTATAAATTTTTTAGGGGTATATAGGGAGTCAGAAAAGCGTGGGAGACTAGTGACAGCCTCAAGTTCTTGGGGAGTATTGATATCAACATAATAGGGAATGTCTAACTGACCTTTAAAATATCCTAATATCCCATGCAGGTTAAGTAAATATTGCTTTCCTTCCTCAAAATTAGTTCCCGCGGGAGAAAAAATAGAATGTGTTTGCTCTGTATCAAACGTATCATTTACGTAATAGGTAATATAATCTAAGGTTCTAGCATTGTCTATTTCCCAAGTGTTATCAGACGTTCGATTAACTTTTAGGGTTTGGCCAAAACTACCGTAGGCAACCACACTATCAATAAATTTTCCGTAGTCATCGTCAGAGTAGGTACCAGGGATAGTCTCAGGTATATAGAATATTGCTTTTTGTTCTAGAATAGGAGCTGGCTGTAATCGTACCTTGATACGATCATTATCGAGAGTCACTAAGTCTATAGAGCTTCTATTTAGATTGTTTTTTTGTGACTTATATGCACTTAGATTTAAAGGCTTATTAATTACATCGCAACTTGCCAGCACTAAGAAGCCTAGAAGTAGAGAGACGAGATTTTTAATTGACATAATTTTTTACCTTAAAAACGAGCTTATTATCAAATGTAATAAATATCACCCTTCATAAATTCTAAACAGAGATTAGTTGCCTTTGATAAATTCTACTATTACTTCAGAAACTTCATTTGATATAGGAAGCTGAGGAAGATTGTATGATTTCGAATTTTCTAGAGCATCACCCTGTATAATTCTCAATACGTGGTTCATATTTTCAATAGTCTTGTGCGTAGCTTTAGGATTACCAATCAATAATAATTCTGCCTCCTCTTGAGAGACTTGAAGATCACTTGTTCCATCTATTATCATAACTGGAATGTCCAAGTTTCCTATTTCCTTTTTCGGGTCATATTGCATCCAGCTGGCCATGAAAGGTTGTACAGAGGGTCTAAAAATAGAAGATAGGGCAGGCGAGTAGGAGGTAACATTACCGTCAGATTTAAGAGCTTGAAATGCTTCAATAGCTTTTTCTTTAAGATCTGGCATTTGTAGGCCTATTTGATTGATGATCGTTTGATCAATAGATTGTCCCGGTCCTGATAGTGATATAAAAGCATCAATCGCTGTTTTTTGTGCCGCCAGCATACCTACTAGAGAGCCTTGACTATGCCCAATAATAGTGATGTGATCAAATCGTCCTTGCTTTTTGAAATAATTAACCACAGCAACGGCATCATCAACAAAGAGATCAAAGTTTAGTTCTTCTTCTTGAAGCGCGTTCATTTTAAGTAGCGCAAGTATACGCTTATCATATCTAAAGCTTGCAATACCTCTATCTCTTAGACTTTCGGCCAATAATTTGAGACTGTTATTGCGCATCATCTGTTGATTACCATCGCGGTCTGTAGGTCCTGATCCTGGAATAATAATCGCAAGTCGCTTGGTAGGAGTTTCTGGGGTAAGCAGCGTGCCGTATATAAGATTACTCACACGTAGATCACTGCTACTGGCATAATCTTGAGCCTCAACAATGGTCACTGCTAGAAAACTAATAATACATAAAAGGGTCAGAGATAGGTGTTTCTTACAAACCAGATGAGTCATACAAATATACTTTTGATGAGAGTTAAAGATAAGGTTGTTTGCGCTTTCGCGAAAGCGTAAAACATTCTTAATACATTTATAACATCGAGACGTTAAGTTTCATTGTACATTTGAAAAAAAATACAACGATGCGATCATTTTTTATATTATTAATAGTATTACTTATTTCTATACAAGCGAGTGCCTATGACTGGGGTAAAACAGGGCATAGAGTCACAGGAAAAGTAGCTGAAAAGTATTTAACAAAGAAAGCTCGTAAAGCTATAGATAAGCTTCTAGATGGCCAGTCTCTAGCATTTGTGAGTACATATGCAGATGAGATTAAGAGTGATCGTGCATATAGAAGCTATGGGCCCTGGCACTATGTAAATGTACCATTTGACAGTACCTATGACGAGCACCCAAAAAGTGAAAGCGGAGATATTATTACTGGAATTGAGACCTGTATTTCTGTATTAAAATCAGATACTGCTTCAAAAAAAGATAAAGCCTTCCATTTACGACTACTAGTACATTTTATAGGAGATTTACACCAACCTCTACACGTAGGTTTAAGTGAAGATAAAGGGGGTAATGATTTTCAAGTACAGTGGTATAATGATGGTACAAACCTTCATCGCGTCTGGGATACTCAAATGATTGAGAGTTATGGGATGACCTATACAGAGCTTGCAGATAATATGCCCGATATCACAAAAAAACAAAGAGAGCACCTTGCATCTGGGACCTACCGAGAGTGGATGGAAGATAGCCGCCTTCTTGTTAAGGACATCTACGCAAATACTGAAAAAGGAGATAAGTTAGGATATCGCTATATGTATGATTATTTTAATACACTAAGGGTTCAACTTCAAAAAGGGGGAGTAAGACTAGCGCAACTTCTCAATGATATTCTAGGATAAGATCGCGTCCTCTTGCATTTTCTTAAATTTTTTTGGTGTTACCTTATTATATTTTTTGAAAATTCTAGTAAGATGACTCTCGTCTGTAAATCCAAGTTGGTATGCAATTTCAGAAACTGTAAAATCTGTATTACTCAATCTGTATTTGACAAGATCAATTTTATATAGTAAAATATAGTGGTGTAGTGATTGGCCCATTTTCTTTTTAAAATAGCTGCTCAAAGAGCTACTACTCATTGCAAATTTTTCAGCTATAGCTCCTACTTTCATAAGGTCACGATCATAAACGTGTTGTCTAATATAACTTAAAATCTCATTGATAGTAGTATGATGATCTTTTCTACTTGCAGATGCGTTAGGGTTAATATGTCTAGTAATATTTCTTGCAATAATACTCAAGGTGGTGCTCACCATATTTGATATGTTGTGCTTGTAAAATTCCTTTTCCATACTATATTCCTTAACAATAGTATTATGGATATTCCAGATTAACTCTTTGTCTTGTTCCTCTGTTATGATATCTCCGGGCATTAAATTGGGGTGATGCAAAATACGCTCAATACGATGTAACCAATAAGATCTGTCTGGAAGATTCATTTTACTTGAAAAAAGAGATTCGGTAAATTGAAAGTAACAAAAGGTAGTTTCTTCATCTATTTCAAACCAATGACTATCCTCAGGCGCCACAAGAAAGATATCTCCAGAGGTATACGTGACAATAAATTCATTAATAAAATGCCTTCCTTTTCCTTTTTCAATAAAGATTATTTCAAAATAGTTACGTAGATCCTCGTCCTGATGTTTTTCAGACTTTTGAATTTCTTTGATTATAAAAGTGTCTTTAAGACTAAAGCGCTGCATAAAGGTTGAGCATAATAAAATTTTTATCAAAATAGAAGATACGAATTTTTACGAAAACGTTGTAGTGTATCTAGTAATCAGAAAGTTACAAATTTTGTACAATTATTTACTAGGAATTTACAAGAGAATATCAAGCACCCCCTTATAGCTTTGCACGGTAAACTTATCAAAAGTTACATATGAAATTTGAGGTGCTGTCGCATTTAGTTTTAAGGTTAGTTGTTGGTTCATTTTTGCTTTTTCATTCAATATTATCCTTTGGGATAATCCCTGTGAATTTAGCAAAGAGGAGTTATTATGTAAGCGCACATTCGTTCTTAGATAATATTCTTTTTCAAACGGCAGCACCTCTATTTCCTTATCTAGAATGTATGGTAAGTTTATGTGTTCTTATTGGTATCTGGCGACGTGGTTCATTAATTCTGTCATTACTGATGATAACATTAATAGCTACCTACCATTTTATTTTAGGTCAAATTGAAGTTTTAAGTATTATCGCTTTTGTATTAGGAGGTCTCGTTGCGGTGCTATTTTATTTTAAACAAGACACAGATCTTGTAGTGCTAGATAATGCACAGAAGTCTGAGACAAGAGTACAGCTTAAGTAATGTATTTACTACAATGTTAAGCCTGTCAATAACACAATAAAGACCGTCATTACGTCTGATGGCTTTCACCCTTAAATCCTTATTTAATAACATTAAATAGGGTGTAAAAGCAAACGCCTCCCCTAAGCGTTTGCTTTTTTTATTTGATAATTCTAAAGGTAAGATTTATTCTAGGAGCAATCTTTCTGGTTGTTTTTGGGATTTGATGATGCCAGTTGTGCTGGGTCTCTCCTCTCATAAGAAGCAGGCTTCCAGAATCTAGAATAATCTTTTCGGTAATAGAATGATCATTGCGGTTTCTAAATTTAAATACCCTTTCTGCCCCTAAACTCACGGAGGCTATTACTGGATTTTGACCTAATTCTTTTTCATCATCAGAGTGCCACCCGTTGCTATCACTACCGTCACGATATAAGTTGAGTAGGCAAGTTGTAAATGTTACACCAGCAATGCTTTCTACTTTGCTTTTAATTTCGCTTAAAGCGAAAGTAAATCTCTCTGGAATCATCTGTATAGAGGAGTAGGAGTATGGCTTTCCATTTGTAGCATATAGCGCTGTAAGTCTAGGTTGTGCATGTACTTTTCCAAAAACTTTTATATCGTCCTGTCTCCAAGGTGTATTTGTATAAAGTTCATCAAAATAGGTGATTGACTCACTTGGAGAGAAAAAATCTCTATAATAAACGACATCTGCTTGTGGCAAGTCCAGACGGTATGGTTGGTTATCAAATAGCTCCATTACAGATATTGATATGCCCAGTAGATCAAACCAAACTGCAAAGGAAGGCGCAACCACAGTAACCAAGTAGGGAACATTTTTTTAGTTTTCTCATTACATAGCATATCAATGTGTACTGTAAAAAAGACAGTAAGCATAAGTATAATACCCCATAATGATATAACTCGAGTTTCTGTAAATAGTAGGCCTACTCCTAAAAGAACTTCTGCAACACCACTCCAGAAAACCATAGCTCTTTTGTAAGGAATATAGGGAGGCATAATACTCCCATATATTTTAGGCCTTATAAAGTGCATTGCACCTGCAAGGATGTAAATTATCGCCATTAAATAGTAGTGCCAACTCATAGTATATGATTAATTATATTTTTTACTGCCCTCAATGACACGCTCATTGGTTACTTGTAAATGCTTAGGTAATTTATTATCACGAGGTAAAACCGCTAGATACCGATCATTGTTACTGGTATAAACATTTTTGTATACCGGTTTTCTATTGAGATCAAGCATAATGATCATCTCGTGTATAAACTCTTTGTGATGGATGAGATCTGTACTTCCTAAGTGAAAAATGCCATACAATTTTCGATTAATAATATAGTGTATTTGCTGGCTCAGCTTCGCATCTGTTGTTGTATTCATCACAAGATGGGGAAATACTTCAATAGGATCTCCTAGCAATAGTTGATTGTTAAGTTCTTGCGTTCTAGGTGAGCCTACTCCATAAACCATAGGGAGGCGCGCTATAGCATATTGTTCCTCTGGTAAATGTCGCATAAGGAGCGTCTCAATCCTAATTTTTAATTTGCCATAAATACTCTCGGACAGTGTTTTATCATTTTCATAACTGGGATAGTTAGAAAATGCATCAAAAACATTTGCACTTGATAAGAATAGGATACGACACCCAGATTCTTGTGCATAAGACACTAATAATTCGTGCGTTTCAAGCTGATCATTAAAAGGCCCTCTAAGCGCAGAAATGATGACAGAAGGTTTTACACGCAATAGTAATTCATAAATATCATCTTCTACAAGACTAAAGCGCAAGTAATGTTGATTGTCACTATAAATCTTACCAGAATGGTAGGTGCCATACGTATCATAGTAGCGATACAACTCTTTATAGATCGCACCTCCTAAGAAACCACTGGCTCCTAGAATAAGAATTTTATCTTTGGATTTTTTAAAAGCGATGGCTTCCGTATTTTAAATATAAAATCCCAAATTCTCAAAGCACAAACTTCAGAATTTGGGATACACTTTTCTCAAAAATTAACCTCTATAAAAAGGTGTTTTTACAACAGTTGCTGGCACGAGTTTCTTACGTATTTGAATAAAAATTTCTGATCCCGCTTTCGCGAAAGCGATATCCACATACCCCATTCCAATCCCTTTGTTTACAGATGGTCCCATAGTACCAGAAGTTACGCGACCTATTCGATTATCTTCTCCATCTACAATATCATATCCTTGACGAGGGATTCCTCTATCTTGGAGCTCAAAACCTACTAGCCTTTGTCTCAGACCCGATTCTTTTTGATCTTTAAGATGCTCACTATGAACAAAATCTTTAGTAAATTTTGTAACCCAGCCCAGTCCAGCTTCTAATGGGGAGGTACCATCATCTATGTCGTTGCCATATAGACAGTAACCCATCTCTAATCGTAATGTATCTCTTGCTGCAAGCCCTATCGGTTTAATACCATATGCGGCTCCAGCTTTAAAAACTTCTGACCATAATTGCTCTGCCTCCTCATTTTTACAATATATCTCAAAGCCGCCGCTACCTGTATAGCCAGTAGCGCTTATAATTACGTGCGGTAGACCAGCAAATGGCGCTACTTTAAAAGTATAAAACGGGATTTCTGTAAGATCTATATCTGTTAGTGACTGCATTGCTTCAATTGCCTTTGGCCCTTGGATAGCAAGTAGTGAGTGACCATCAGAAATATTGCGTAAGTCTGCATCAAAACTTTTGAGCGTGTTTTGTGATTCTAACCACGACCAATCCTTATCAATATTACTTGCATTTACAACGAGCATATATTGATCTTCTTTTATCCTATAGACTATGAGGTCATCTACGATACCGCCAGTATCGTTAGGAAAACAATTATATTGTGCCCCGCCTACCTTAATTTTTGAGATGTCATTAGAACATACCCACTGCAAAAATTCAAGTGCATTTTCTCCAGAAACGAGAAATTCACCCATATGGGACACATCAAAAACGCCTACGCCTTTTCGCACGGTTTCGTGCTCTATATTAACTCCTTCGTAAGAAACGGGCATATTATATCCAGCAAAGGGAACCATTTTTGCTCCTAGGGATTCATGTACTTTGGTTAGTGCTGTATTTTTCATTGAAAGACTTTTCTTTATCGTTGCACAAATGTATGAAAAGGCGGTTGTTTCAAATATTATTTAAACATATATAATCGCTGTAATACCCATAATTTCGGTAACGACCCAGATAGTATCAGAACAATAATTACACCCAAGTGTTTTTAATTATTATAACTAAATTTACGTTTCCCCCTAGCTAAAACTTTAATTATGAGCAAGGTAGTATTGTGTGCATTTTATATGTTAATACTTGGGACTGCGATGGCACAAGAAGGGGTACTATGGGAAAA
>CAWUIT010000129.1:0-7595 GCA_963922345.1 uncultured Dokdonia sp.
ACCCTCTTTTAAGCTAATTATTGTACCAAGTTTAGTAGCCTGGATTTTGAGTAAGATTAGGATTTAAGATAATCTGACTTGCTGGAATAGGAAATAAATTCTTTGTTTCATCGCCTACAGCGTTAGGGAATTTTAATTCCCAATCTGATGTATATTGACCAAAACGTATCATATCATTTCTTCTCCATATCTCTGCATAAAGCTCTCTTCCTCTTTCGTCTAGAAGATCTTGCTCACCTACAGATCCTAAAGGAGTTGCTCCACGTAAAATACGTAATTCATTTACAAGCGGTGTAGCATCTTGTCCTGAACGAAAAAGAGCTTCTGCTTTCATTAAGTGAGCATCTGCATATCTAAAAAGAATCTCGTGAGCAGTAAATGAGCCGTAACGAGCAGCGTATTTTTGAACACGGATACCTGTAGTCTCATCATTATTGATTAGGCTTACATTACCATCTCCATCTAAGAATTGTCTTTTAAACGTAAGAGGGTTACCTCCGCGATCTTGTAAAGCATTTCCAGTAACACCATATTGTTGTCCAATAAGGAATCCTAAACCAATATGTGATCCATCTGCTAGACCGTCACCATTGTTATCAGTACCACCTGGTAAATTTTCAATTGGAGTACCACCTGTTGGTACAACCCCACGGCGCTCTTCTTGACCACTACCTTCTTCGTTAATATTAGGATCTCCTTCAAAAAGATCAAAATAAGAAGAAAGTGTAGCAAATCCATTCCATCCTCCACCTGTGTTATCTAACTCAGATGTTTGATTATAGTGAAGACCGTTCCAAATTCTATTACCTACACCAGTAGGTACCCACCAGATAGTCTCGGTATCCTCAGTTGCTCTAAATATATCAAAATATCCAGCCTGTAGGTCATATCCTTCAGCATTGATTTGATCAACAAGTGAAATCACTTGATTCATATCTGCAGGATCCGGCGTTGTACCTAAGTAAATATGCTTGTTAAGTAAAACCTTAGCTAGGAAATGACGAGCTGCAGCTTTTGTAGGACGAACATTTTCTGATGCAGGTCCTCCAGCAGGTAAATCTGCTATTGCCATATTTAAATCAGATACGATTTGATCAACCGCAGCAGCACCAGTTAAAACTTCCGGATCTAAAAAGATATCTGCTTCTGGATCACGAACAGGAACTTGTCCATAAAGATCCAAAATAATCCACTGACCAAATGCACGTATAAAATGAGCGTCTGCTCTCTGTGCAACCGTACTAGTCGTTAGTGACGAAAGTACCTGTGCAGCTCCGAGGTGCGTTTCATTCCACTGTTGCCATACGTTTTCAACAAACGCGTGACTTGGTCTCCAATCATGTTGGTGTAGTTGTCTCCATAATCCATTATCTCCCCAGTCTGCTCCTCTTGTTGGGATGAGCGCAGCATCGGTTGTAACTTCATTTAAAGCGAATAAATTTGCTTGATCACCAATTCTATTGATTCCTCCATAGAGGCCGTCAATAAATGATTCTGCATCTGCAACTCCTTGGAATCCAACGTCATTTGCATCTACAAAAAAGGAATCAGTAGACTCAATTTCTAAGTCTGTACAAGAAACTGCTACAGCAGCAACTGCAAGTGCACCAAGCCAGTTGCGTGATGCTCTCATTAAATTTTTGTTTCGTTTCATAATTCTTCTTTTTTTTATTAAAATCTTGCATTTACACCTAGTGTAAATGTACGAGGTCTTGGGTACGAAGCATAGTCAATCCCCTGTGAAGGAATTGCAGAAGCATTTAAGGTACCTGTATTAGCTGATAGTTCAGGGTCTAACCCACTATAATCAGTAATTAAGAATAGGTTTTGACCTGTAAAAGTAAATCTTAAAGAATCAAATAATCCTTCTCCACTTAATGGGAAATTGTAACCTAATGTAGCAGATGTTAATCTAATGAAATCTCCTTTTTCTAAGAAACGAGTTGATACAGCAACTGTTGATGCTGGATTTTCTTCACTATTTGCAACATCTGCGGGAACATTTTTAGCTATTAGTAAAGCACTCTTTGTAAAAAATGCAGTATCTGTAGCATTATAAACAGAGAAGCCAAACTGACCATTAAAATAAGCAGAAAGATCAAAATTCTTATAACGAGCATTAAGTGATAAACCTGCAACTACATCTGGAATAGCATCTTCACCAACAAAGAATTTATCTGCATCTGGATCACCTATACCATTTCCATCAAAATCAAAATATGTTGGATTACCATCTGCATCAAAGCCTGTAAATTGAGCCATAAAGAAAGATGCAGTAGGTTGCCCTGCTTCAATTTGTTGTGCGAAAGCATTTGTTAGACCGTTACCTCGTATTGGCGCAGTTTGTACAAAACCTCTAAGTTCTTCTACTTCATTTTGGTTATAAGCTATATTAAAGCCAGTTGAAAAACCCCAATCATCAGTATTAACAAAATCGTAGTTTAAGCTTAATTCAACCCCTTGGTTTACAATAAGTGCGTCATCTAAGTTTCTGAAAATGGTACCTCCGCCTCCAATAACTGGTGCAGCAAGATTTTGACGTAATAATTGATCTCTAGTCTCTCTTCTGTAAACGTTAAAGCTACCATTAAATCTATCATCATTAAAACCAAAATCTAAACCTATGTTATAATCTGTAGTTTCCTCCCATCTCAAACGATCGTTAGGTGTACCTACATCAAAAGTTCCTGGAGGGCCACCCGCTAGTATGTTTAGATCATTATCAATACCTACACCTCCGATAAGTGTTCTTTGTAAGAATTCACCGTAAGCTAAACCATCCTGTGATCCAACTTGCCCAGCACTCAGTCTCAATTTCAAAGTTGATACATTGTCACCTACAAAATCTTCTTCATCTAATTTCCAAGCAAAGGCACCTGAAGGGAAATATCCATAACGATTTTCTTCTCCAAAACGTGTAGAACCATCAGCTCTAAATGTTCCTGTAAAAATGAACTTATCATTTAAGGTTAAATTTGCTCTAGCGAAGAACGATTGGAGCTCATCAGTATTATCAAAATTACCAGCGGCATATGCCGAAAGAAGTCTTGTGAAACCACCAGATATTGTTTGATTCAAATTAAAATTAGGTAAGTCATCATTTGTGAAGTTATCAAAATTGTATCCAGCAAAGAAAGTCGCATCTGCTCCGAAACCAACTTGGTTAAAGTCTTCTCCGACAGCGTTTTCTAAAATACCATATTGTGCTTTCAAATCATCACCAATATCTGATAAATCACCAGCAAATCCTGCACCATTAGCTCTTACTCCCTGATTTCTAAATTCTTGATATGAATAACCAGCAACTATATCCAACATTGCATTTCCAAAGTCTTTCTTATAGTTTAATGTTGCTTCAAGAAGTTGATTTGTATTTTGATTCTCACCATAAGCACCTCTTCCTAAATTCGAGATTCCCTGCAATGCTAGAACGTTAGGTCCAAAAATACTCATAGACTCAGCCTTGGTTTCGTCATATCCTACGGCAACTTTTGCACTAAATTCATTAGTAAAGTTATACTCAGCAGAAAGATTAGCTAGTATTCTATCACTCTCTGTCTCACCTAAGAAATTTGCTAAAAGGTTTGCAGGATTAAGTACATTTCCTGGGAAAAGCACATCTGGATCAATAGGGTTAGTCGGGTTCTGAGTAATAGAAGCACCAATTAAATCTCCTGTAGATCCTGCAGTTCCATTAATAGGAGCAGACTGTCTGTTAATTCTTGTAAGTGCTCCTGTTCCAGATACTGTTAATTTATCATCAAAGAATTTTTGAGTAATATTCAATCTTCCAGATATACGCTCTAAATCGGTTTGTTCTACAATACCGATGTTATTACCGTAACCTAAAGAAGCTCTTAAGTTACCTCCGGTGTAGCTCTTTGAATAACTTAAATCTGTTTGTCTTGAATAAGCGGTTCTTGTATAAAAGTCTTGCCAATCAGAATTTGCTCCTCCATCTACTGCAGCAGGGTCATTTCCTACTTCAGCTATTGCCGTAAGGAAACCGTCACGATCTAATAAGTCATATTCGTTAGCGGCAGTTGCTGCACTTACAGAAGTATTTAATTCCCAAACACCTTTTGAAGCCCCTCGGCCTCCTTTAGTTTGAATGATAACAACACCATTTGCACCACGTGAACCATAAATAGCCGTTGCAGATGCATCTTTTAAGATTGATATGTTTTCAATGTCATTTGGATTTAAGAATGTAAGAGGGTTACCTCCTCCAGCAGATCCAATATCTCCAACAGTAACGTCTGCTGCTCCACCTCCTGCTAGTGGCACTCCATCTACTACAAATAGAGGGTCACTACCAGATCTTAAAGATCCGTTACCACGTATTCTTATAGCAATACCTGCACCTGGCTGTCCTGATCCTTCAGAAATCTGAACCCCAGCAGTTTTACCTTGGATTAATTGTTCTGGCGATTGAATAACACCTTTATTAAAGTCTTCAGCGCCTACATTATCTACAGATCCTGTCGCATCTTTTATAGTTGTCGAGCCGTATCCAATAAGTACAACTTCGTCTAAAGCGTTGTCTCCAGCAAGAGAAACATTAATTGTGCTTCTACCGTCTACCGCAACTTCTTGAGTTGTGTAACCTACGTAGCTAAAAACGAGGGTAGCGTCATTAGGTACATTGTTTAAGGTGTAATTACCATCAAAATCGGTAGTTGCACCATTTGAAGTCCCTTTTACAATTACGTTTGCTCCCGGAAGTGGGCCATTCTCCTCAGTAACAGTTCCTGTCACAGTCTGGGCTTGGGCAATACCTGCGAAGAGGATTGCAACAAACAAGAGCATACTTTTAAGTATTACTTTCTTCATAAGAATCTTGTTTAAAATTAGTTTGCTTAGTTATTAATTCTGTGTTATTGCACATTATAAGGGCTAAAAATATGTAAATTTTATGTTAACACAATAGAAATAGATCGTTAAAGTTACGAAAACGATTTCGTGTGAACAAACGAAGTTTACTGCGAATAATGCAAATATTTACTACTGGGAATATCATTTTGTCAATAAGTTGGCTATCTTATTTTTATATTATGGATGAAATCTAATTCCTTGAAATTTGTAAAAAGCAACCTATAACAATTCCTTAACTTTACACAGGCACTTCAAAATCAAAACTAGCCAGCATTATTTCTTATGAAGTATTTTTATTTAATTGTAATAAGCGTGTTTTTATCAATGCTATCTTGTAAAAAGAATGGCAAGAGTGATAGGCAATCTTTCGCGAAAGCAGAACAGCCTACCGACTTTAATTACACAAAAGACTTTGAGAATCAAGGAGTCATTTATGAGGTAAATATTAGACAATATAGTCCAGAGGGTAGTTTTAATGCATTTACCAAAGATATTCCAAAACTAAAGCGTCTTGGAGTGAAAGTTTTGTGGGTTATGCCCATATTCCCTATTTCAGAAACAAAACGTAAAGGAGCCTTAGGTAGTTATTATGCTGTGTCAGACTTTAGGCAAGTAAATCCAGAATTTGGTAACATTGATGATGTAGATCACCTTATCAAAACTGCTCACGATAATGGGATTGCTGTTATATTAGATTGGGTGCCTAATCATACAGGTTGGGACCATACTTGGATTAAAACTCACCCTGAGTGGTACACGCAAAATGAAAAGGGTGAAATCGTAGATCCAATGGACCCCACTACTGGTAAATCTTACGGGTGGACAGATGTAGCAGATCTCAATTATGAAAATGAAGCGATGAAAAGCGAAATGATTGCAGATCTATTATATTGGGTGGAGGAGCACGATGTTGATGGATATAGAATGGATGTGGCTCATAAAGTGCCTGTATCCTTTTTTAAACGAGCTATAGATACGCTTGAGGCTGTAAAAAAACCGCTATTTATGCTTGCAGAAGCAGAGCAGCCTGATTTAATGGATAATGGTTTTGATATGCACTATGCTTGGGAGATGCATCACCTGTTAAACGATATTGCTAAGGAGAATAAAAACATAGATGATTTCTGGCAGCAACTTACAAAGTATGATCAGACCCTTGCGGCAGATCATATCAATATGTACTTTATTACAAATCATGACGAAAACAGCTGGGCGGGCACCCTTCAAGAACGAATGCCAGGTAGGAAAGATATCTTTACTGCGCTTACCTATATGCTCCCAGGAATGCCACTCCTTTATAGTGGCCAAGAATACGATCTTAATAAGCGTTTACGATTTTTTGAAAAGGATACAATCCCAAAAACGCAAGGCAACTATTTTAAATTACTTGAAACATTAGGATCAATTAAAAATAATTCCAAAGCTGTACACGGTGGCAAAGAAAAAGCTGCGCTTATTAAAATTGATCTCAATAATAACCGCGTCCTAAGTTTTGGAAGAGAAAAAGATGATGATCAACTTCTCTTTATAGGTAACTTTTCAGATACCACTATACGCACATCATTGCCTTATAACGAGGTTTATACAGATATGATAACAAATAGTAAGGTAGATTTAACGAGTGATAACGCATTAACCCTCAAACCTTGGGAGTTTTATATTCTCAAGCCAAGCAACTATATAGACTTTAATCTTCAAATAGTTCCTGGGACTAATGACTAATTATGATGTTATAATAGTAGGGGGAGGTGCCGCAGGTTTTTTTACAGCAATTAATATTGCTAGTAGTAATCCAGATGTGACGATTGCTATTTTAGAACGGGGTAAAGAGGTACTTACTAAGGTCAAGATCTCAGGAGGTGGTCGATGCAATGTCACCCATGCAGAGTTTATACCTAAAGAACTATCACAAAAGTATCCACGAGGGGAGAAGGAGCTATTGGGACCCTTTCATCGCTTTATGACGGGTGATACCATTTCTTGGTTTGCAGATCGAGGAGTGGAGTTAAAAATAGAGAATGACGGTCGGATGTTTCCCGTATCCAATACATCTTCAACTATCGTAGATTGTTTTATCAAAGAAGCTCAAAAGTTTGATATTCAAATTTTGACAAACCACTCTGTACAGGATATTGGTTATGATAACGCTTTCGCGAAAGCGATACCTCAATCAAAAAAAACCTTCTTTATTAAAACTACCAAAGGTGATTTTAAAACGGATCATCTAGTTATTACTACAGGGAGTAATCCAAAAATGTGGAAATTACTTCAAGGTTTAGGACACAAAGTAACAAATGCTGTGCCTTCACTATTTACCTTTAATATTAAAGACCCTCGGATTAATGATCTAATGGGACTTGCGACAGAGGTTTCTGTTCAAGTAGTACATTCAAAACTAAGATCAGAAGGTCCATTGCTTATTACGCACTGGGGGGTTAGTGGTCCTGCGATTCTAAAACTATCTGCTTGGGGAGCAGAGGAGTTACATGCGTTGAAGTACCAGTTTGAAATAGATGTAAACTGGTTACATTATATTTCAACAGAGGAGTGCTTGGACTCACTGAATGAATTGAAACTTAAGTATGCCCGGCAGTCTCCTTATAGTTATACGCAATTTGATTTGCCTAAGAGGCTTTGGCAAAATCTTTTGAGAGCTTCTGGTATAGATTCTGGAATCACTTGGGCGACTATGAATAAAGAACAATTGCAAAAGTTAGCAA
>CAWUIT010000130.1:0-7558 GCA_963922345.1 uncultured Dokdonia sp.
TTGATAATGAAACTCATTAATCCACACATCTGGAGTACCTCCTAAGCAATATATATTCTGCCAGCTACTTCCGTTCCATAGATCTAAACACTCTGAAGACTCGACAAAAACCATAAGACCTGCATCTGCAGCTGTTGGGTTTATACTTAATTGAGCAGCAACATCGGGAACCCTTGGAGGCATAAATCCTTTAAATTCTCCTGAGGACGTTTGACCACTAATCTCAAGCATTGCAGCACTAGACGGTGTAGTAGTACCTATACCGACTTGGGCAAAACAATACGATCCTGTTACTAATAACAGTAACGACACTAAATATTTCATAACTATGATTTTAGGTATCATAGCTAAGTAGCTCTCATAGAGAACAGTAGTTTGGGATTTTAAAAGTAGGAAAGTTTTATAGTATCTCTAACCCATTCTGAGTCTTTTCGCCCAAAGACTTATTTTTCGGGGTCAAAAGCATCATCAGGGTTCACCGTTGCATCATAATTCAACATACCTTCACTTTTTGCAATAATGGATGAAACGGTAGCGTCACCAGTAACATTTACGACAGTACGACACATATCCAATATTCTGTCTACTGGAAAAATTATTGCGATCCAAGCAGGATTTAAATCTACAGACCCTAAAACGATAATAAGCATCACAAGTCCCGCACTAGGCACAGCTGCAGATCCTATGGAGGCTAGCGTTGCTGTAAGTACAATTGTAAGTTGTTGCCCTATTGTTAAATCAATCATATGTAGCTGTGCAAGAAAAACGACAGCCACGGCTTGATAAAGCACTGTGCCATCCATATTTACGGTAGCGCCTATAGGTAATACAAAACTTGTAATTTTCTTATCAACTCCTAGATTATCCTCAACACACTCCATAGTCACAGGAAGAGTAGCCGCACTACTTGACGTTGAGAATGCGGTAGTTTGAGCAAGACCCATCCCTTTAAAAAACCCTTTATAAGGAATTGAGCGAACTACTATCTTAATAATCAAGGGATACATAACAAAAATCATCAGTACTAATCCTAGAAACACGGTCAATGAATACCAGGATAAACCTTTAAAGATTTCTACAACTTTACCTATATCATCTCCAGCCATTTTACTTATCACACCAGCTAGTAAGGCAAAAACAAAAAATGGAGAAGCCTGCATCACAAAGTCTACCATCTTTAGGAAGACCTCCATAATGCTATCTACAATCTTTATTACTGGAGCAGACTTTTCAGACGGTATAAATAAAAGGCTTACGCCAAAAAATAACGCAAAGAATATAATCTGCAACATTAAACCATTGTCTGTAAGAGCTTTAAAAAAGTTTTGTGGTACAAGATCAACTAATGGTTGTAGGGGTCCGGCATCTTTAGTTTCATTAGCCGTTTTCATTTTTTCTGTAACCGTAGCATCTTCTCCCTGTGTTTTTACTAACTCATTTATACGACCCGCTCTTTCCATAAATTGAGGATCCTGTAAATAATTTACACCATCTTTGATCTCAACACCTTGCTCTTGTGCCCAAAGCTCATAGCTTATTCTATTATCAATACGACTTTCTTGATCAACAAGAGCACCAGGTTTTACAATATTTACTAGTGTTAGCCCTAGTCCAACGGCGAGCAATGTTGTGATTAAATAGGCTAGTAACGTCTTTCCGCCCATTCTTCCTAAACTCGACGGGTCGCCTATACCTGCAACGCCAGCTATAATGGAAAAAAGGACTAGTGGTACCGCTATTAATTTTAAGAGATTGATAAAAATAGTTCCAAATGGTGCAATCCAATTAATAGTAAATGTACTGAGCCCTATCGAAGAAGAAACTAACGCCCATACGACGCCAAGTAACAATCCTATAATAATTTTCCAGTGCAAAGCTATTTTCTTCATTTTTAGTTTTCTATAATTAATAGTGCTTTTTTAATGTGATACGTTTTATACCACGTAAATATCTACATTCTTGCAGATTTGTTTCTTAAAACAAAATCTGCGATTACCAGAGCCGCCATAGCTTCAACAATAGGGACAGCTCTAGGGACTACACAAGGATCGTGGCGCCCCTTACCTTGCATTTCAACAGTATTCCCTGCATTATCTATTGTCTCTTGCTTTTGCATCACAGTCGCCACAGGTTTGAAGGCTACTTTAAAATAAATATCCATCCCGTTAGAGATTCCTCCTTGTATGCCGCCGCTTAAATTTGTTTTAGTACTTCCATCTGTGTTAAAATGATCATTATGGTCACTACCCTTCATTTGTGCTCCTTGAAAACCACTACCATACTCAAAACCTTTTACAGCATTAATAGAGAGCATAGCCTTTCCAAGCTCTGCGTGTAATTTATCAAAAACCGGTTCTCCTAATCCCGTAGGTACGTTTTGAATCACACACGTTATTACTCCTCCTACAGTATCACCTTGTTTTTTAATAACTTTAATGTGTTCTTCACACGCTTTCGCGAAAGCTAGATCAGCACATCTTACATCATTTTCTTCAATTACCGAAAAATCAAGGTCTTGATAAGCTGTATCCATTTCTAAGGTACCTACAGCACTTGTAAAAGCCGTAAATGTTATGGGATTTACAAGCTGCTTTGCAATGGCACCTGCTACAACTCTACTCGCTGTCTCCCTTGCAGAAGATCTACCACCACCACGATAATCACGATTTCCATACTTCTTGTCATATGTATAGTCTGCGTGGCTCGGGCGATACGTATCTTTAATGTGACTGTAATCCTTAGATTTCTGATTGGTATTTACAATCTGAAAACCAATGGGAGTCCCGGTAGTTTTGCCTTCAAAAATACCTGACATAAAATCTACCGTATCAGGTTCTTTACGCTGCGTTACAATCTTAGATTGTCCTGGCTTACGACGATCCAGGTCGCATTGTATGGCATCAAAATCAAGTTCTAAACCTGATGGGCAGCCATCGATAATACCGCCAATTGCCTTCCCGTGTGACTCACCAAAAGTAGTGAGTTTTAAAATCGAACCGAAAGTATTCCCTGCCATAAATTAGGTTTTGAACAAATGTATATTGAAAACTTCTTAATCAAAAAGTATTTATAGATATAATATCCTTGGATGAATCTTAAGATAGAAAACTGCAGAAGTTAGCTATATTTGATATCAAATGCCTTCTATGAGATTTTTAAGCTACGCTTTTTTAGTACTTACCCTATTTATAATGGGTTGTGAAGATGATGATCCTCAAAACACAATCGTTGAAATCATTGATCCAACGCCCCAAGAGGAAGAAGAAGTGTCACAACCTCTTAGCTATTTTTCACTTTTTCAAGATGATATTTGGGAGTATGATGTCACTGTAGATGAGATGGAAAGCACACCTGAAACACTCGAGGTGATCGGAACAACCACTATTGACGGCGCTTTATATTCTGATCTTGAAGCCTCTGCAGAAAGTGCAAGCTTTATGAATATACTCTTTGCAGCCGGTGCCCTGACTGAGGTAGATGGTAAATTATTATATACGGGCGAGGTCGCTTTCCCACTTGATGAGGAAAACGAAATCCTCCTAGACGTTCCACTCTTTACTATTTATGACAGCGCCATTGAAAGTGCCGATATTCTTGTAGATCAATTTACCCAAACCATCACTCAAGAAATTGAGAATATCCCTGTAACCGTTACGGCAATTGTCTCTTCTACAAGTGGAGTTATACTTAATAATCAAACCCTAAACGGACTTACTTTTGAAAGTACACTATCCTCTACTATAGAGATTAATGTATCTATCACGGCAGATATTTTAGGGATTCCCGTTGCTGTCTTACCTTCTCAAAATGTATTTGTTATTTCAAATATTTATGGAGAAAATGTAGGTCTCGTACAATCAAATGTCACATTTGAATATGAGTTTATCGATGTCACGCCATTTGGTATAGAATTACCGTTTCCTCAAACAGCAAGTGCTACGACAGATCAACTCATAACTGCTTTTGAGGTTACTGGAGATGATTAGAAAATAAGCGCCTCTTTAAGTACAGTGATGGGATGCAGGGCAATTCTAGATGTCCCATCCTTAATTTGATGTCTACAACTAGTTCCATTAGCCACGATGATAGTATCCGGACTAGCTTTTCTTACAGCAGGAAATAACGTTTGCTCCCCTATTTTCATACTCACCTCATAATGCTCTTCTTCATAACCAAAACTGCCCGCCATACCACAGCAGCCAGAAGGTATAATGGTAGGCTTATAATTTATAGGCAAATTGAGAATTGCAAATGTATGTGATACAGACGATAATGCTTTTTGATGGCAATGCCCGTGTATTTTAATTTTTTTCGCTTTCGCGGAAAATTGCGTAGCATCAATAACCCCTTTTTTCATTTCAGAATGTAAAAACTCTTCTACCAGAAAAGTCTGTTTTGACACCTTTGCAGCACCTACACTGTCATCGGCCAGTCTGAGGTATTCATCCCGGAATGTAAGTATTGCCGAAGGTTCTATACCCAAAATAACATCTGTCTCTCCGATAGATTTAAAACGCGCTACATTATGGTTTGCAAGCTTCTTTGCTTCTTCTAAAAATCCTTTTGAAATAAGCGCACGCCCACTGTCGTGATTTGTAATCACAATAACTTCATAACCAAGCTTTTCGAGAAGTATCACCGCATCTTCTCCTATCCCACCATCTAAATACCGTGTGAATTCGTCAATAAATAAGTGAACCTTCGTACTTTGAGAATGCTTCTGTGAGCTTGCTTTTTTATTATTATTAAACACCTGTAGCGTAGGTAAACTACGTTGCTTTGCAATCCCTAGTATAGACTTTGCCAGACTTTCAGTGCCTTTTAAAAGGGTATTATATGCTTGAGGAAACGTAGCGCCTGCTTTGTTAATTCTAGTATTGTGAGCAAATAATTTTGTACGCAAACTAGAACCATTTTCTTTTTGATATTGATATTCAAATTCGGCTTTTAGTGTAGCCACATCTACGTTACTAGGGCATTCACTGGCGCACGCTTTACAGCTTAAACATAAATCAAAGACTTCCTTAAGTTCGCTATGATTAAATCTATTTTCTTTATCAGAAGTAGTTAAAAACTCTCGTAATGCATTGGCTCGTGCTCTTGTAGTATCTTTCTCATCCCGTGTTGCCCTATAGCTGGGACACATCGCACCTCCAGATGCGGGTAATTTACGGCAGTCCCCGCTTCCGTTACATTTTTCGGCGAGACGTAAAACGCCTTTATTATCTTCAAAATTTAATAGCGTTTTGATTTCTGGTTCATCTCTATCTACTTCATAGCGCAGGCTTTGATCCATAGGGAAGGCATTGACCACTTTCCCAGCATTAAAAATGTTTGCAGGATCAAAGGACTGTTTTATCAATTCCATCAATTGATAATTATGCTTCCCTACCATTAATTCTATAAACTCAGCTCTTACAATGCCATCCCCGTGCTCACCGCTCATAGATCCCTTGTATTTCTTTACAAGATGTGCAACCTCTGTGGTAATCTGTCTGAAAAGTTTTACATCTTCAGACTTTTTTAAATTTAAAATAGGCCGCAAGTGCAATTCTCCAGCTCCTGCGTGAGCATAATAAACAGCTTCTTGCTCGTAATTGTTCATTATTGCAGTAAACTCCTTAATGTAGGGAGCTAGATCATCCAGCGCAACTGCAGTGTCTTCAATGCAAGCGACTGCTTTTGGATCTCCTACCATATTTCCTAAAAGACCAAGGCCCGCCTTTCGTAATTCTAAAGCCTGATCTATCGCTTTCCCTTCAAGAATGGGGTATGCATAGCCCAGCTCAAGACTTACCAACTTGTTTATGAGCTCTTCTGCTTGATTGCGTGCATTCTGTTTTGACGAAGCGCGTAACTCCACCATAAGTATGGCTGCAGGGTCATCTTGAATGAAAAAGCGATTTTTCTGTTGCTCTCTATTGTTTTTTGTACAATCAAGGATGACTCTATCCATCATTTCACAGGTGAATAGTTTGTGCTCCATAACTGGAACTACTGCTTCTAGACATCCTGCTAGTGTATTAAAATGTATGGCAACCATAACTCCATAATCAGGAGGTAGATCATCTAGTTGTAACGTGATTTCTGTAGTAAAAGCTAGCGTACCCTCGCTACCTGCTAAAATTGAACAGACATTAAGAGGGTCTCCATTTTCACTAAATGGAGTTACATTGATTAATTGGTCTAAAGCATAACCAGTATTTCGGCGATGGATTTCGGGTTTGGGGAACTCACTAGCAATTGCGATACGATTATCTTGATTACTAAAAATGTCATCAATAGATCGGTAGATGTCTCCTTCTAGATTTTGAAGAGTCAATTTTTCGCGAAAGCGTGACCTATCCACCGCTTCAAAAGTTGCTTCACTACTATCCGATAATATAGTTTTGAGTCGTACAACCTTGTCCCGCGTCACACCATACTGAATACTTGTAGTCCCCGAAGAATTATTGCCTACCATCCCTCCTATCATACATCTATTTGCGGTAGATGTATTGGGTCCAAAGAAAAGTCCGTGCGGCTTTAAAAAAGTATTTAAATCATCACGTATGACTCCAGGCTGTACAGTTACTTGTCTTTTTTCCTTATCAAAATGTACTATCTCTGTAAAATGCTTTGAAACATCTACAATTATACCATCACCTACACACTGCCCAGCAAGGGATGTACCTGCTGTACGCGGTATAAGGGTAATGGAGTGCGCCTGAGCAAAAGCACATAGCGCTTTGATATCTGCTACGTTTTTAGGAATTGCTACAGCAAGTGGAATCTTGCGATAGACAGACGCGTCTGTTGCATAAATGGCCTTGTGTAGCGCATCAAATTTGAGTTCGCCTGAGAGGTTTTTCTGGAGGTTATTTAATTCTTTATCCACTAGTATAAAAATACCTAAAATTTTATGCAGCTCTTAACGTTATTATCAAATGATTACAGATACTTTACAGGTAACAATAACAATCTAATAACTATGAAAAAAATTTCAATATTTATTCTACTTTTTCTAGGATTAAGTGGATTATCATTTGCTCAAGAAATTGCTCAAAATGCTATTGGGCTTAGACTAGGCGATAATGACGGTTTTAGTACCGAAGTAAATTACCAAAGAGCTTTAAGCGAAAATAATAGACTGGAGCTGGGTCTTTCTTGGAGAACTGGCAACAGATTTGACGCTATAAAAGCTACTGGAATTTACCAATGGGTGTGGAATATTGATGGCGGTTTTAACTGGTATGCCGGAGCTGGCGCCGCAGTAGGGTCTTTTGATGTGGATGACGATTTCCCTGGATTTGATGACGATGATAATGAGTTCTTTTTAAACGCAGCAGGTGATATTGGGATTGAATATCTCTTTGACTTTCCTTTGCAGTTGTCGCTAGACTTTAGACCAGAAATTGGTATACTTAATGACTTTGACGACAGTTTAGAATTTGATATAGCTTTAGGGATACGGTATACCTTCTAGCTTAAGATACTTTAACAAGTGCTTTTTTATAAAGCTCCTCATAAAGCGGTACAATGTTTTGTATATCAAACTTGGCCGCTTCTTTTTTGGCAT
>CAWUIT010000131.1:0-7497 GCA_963922345.1 uncultured Dokdonia sp.
GATTTTGATTTTCCTTCATCAATTACATTAGGTCTTGGTATTGGAGAGGTAAATAAATGGTTTGTAGGGGCAGAGTACACAAGTCAAAAGTCAAGTAATTTTAGTAATAGGACCTTTACTTTAGAAGACGTAACCTTTAAAGACGTGAGTCAAGTGCGTCTAGGTGGTTTTTATACGCCAAAATTTAACTCCATTACAAGTTACTTAGAACGAGTAACTTACAGGGCTGGATTCCGATATGAGGGAAGCGGCATTGTGGTACGTAATGAAGATATAAATGAGTTTGGCATATCTTTTGGAGTAGGACTACCCACAGGCCGAAGAATAAGTAATGTTAACCTTCAGTTTGAGGTGGGACAGAGAGGAACCACTAATGCAAACCTAATCCAAGAAAACTTTTTCAACGTGGGAATAAGCTTATCGGTAAATGATTTATGGTTTGTTCAAAGTAAATTTAATTAATAGAAAAACCCAATACTATGAAAACTAAATTAACCACACTTTTTGTAGCTATGTTTTTGGCCGTTAGTTTTACGAGCCAAGCACAAATAAGTGAAGAGTGTATTACAACAGGTTCAGTATTTGTAGAATCTGCAAAAGTAAAAAACTGGAATGCTGCAAGAGCGCCATTTGAAAAGTTAAGAAAAGATTGTCCTAATTGGTCACTCGCATTATATCAATATGGTGAAAAACTTCTGAAGGCCGATTTGAAAGCTGCATCAGGAGCACAAGAACAAGCAGTTGCTCAAGATTTAATAGCATTATTAAAACAAAGAGAGCAGTATTTCCCTGGAAAAACAGCTAAAGGAGAAAATGCCGCAGATCAAGCGCAATTGATGTACGATACTAAAATAGGTACAGCAAAGGAGCAGTTTGATGCTTTTCAAAAGGCATTTAAAATGGACTCAGAGTCTATAAGTAGTGCAAAAAATATTTACACGCGTTTTAAACTAGCAGTAGATCTTTATAAAGATGGTGAGCAAGTATCACTACAAGAAGTATTTGATCTTTATGATGACACTCAAGATAAGTTAAACAAAGAGGCTACAGAGCTTGACACAAAATTACAGAAGCTTTTGGATCAAGAAGAAGCGGGTCAAGCACTATCTGCTAGAGATCAGAGAAGAGTAAAAGGCTACAAAACAAATCTCAAAGCATTTGGAATATTTGGTGGTAGTACAGATGGCGCAATGGGAGAGTTAGGAAATTGTGAGAATCTTGTTCCATTATACCAAAAAGATTTTGATTCAAGTAAAAATGATATTGACTGGGTAAAGAAAGCCGCAGGACGTCTTGCAGGTAAAGATTGTACAGATACAGATCTTTTCAAGCAATTAGTAGAAAGTTTACACAGATTAGAGCCTTCGGCAAAGTCAGCTAAATACTTAGGTATCTTAGCAGGTAACAGAGGTGACTCTGCAGCAGAAGCTAGATATTATCAAGAAGCTATAGATCTTGAAACAGATCCTAAAGAAAGAGCAAACGCGTATTACAGACTAGCTGAAAAAGCAAGAAAAAGCGGTAGCTACGGTAAAGCTAGAGGTTTATATAACAAAGCTTTATCTGAAGATAGTTCTTATGGTATTGCTTATTTAAGAATTGCAGCAATGTATGCAGCAAGTGCAAATAATTGTGGAGCAGATGCTTTTGATAAAAGAGCCGTTTATTGGTTAGCTGCAAGTACTGCAGAAAGAGCAGGACGTGTAAGCCCATCACTAGCTCGTACTGCAAATAAAACTGCCGCTAGTTACAGAGCGCTGGCGCCAAGTACAGCAGATATCTTTCAATCAGGAAAATCTGGTCAAACTATTAAAATAGGTTGTTGGATAGGTTCTAGCGTACGTGTACCATAAATGAAATGAATAGAGAATATTCACATATTATTAAAATCTTAGTCACGGCTTTTGCCGTGACTTTGTTTTTGAGTTGTGATAGAGGTGAGGAGATAAGGCAGATGAGTATAAGGTCAGACGGTCCCGTTACTGAAGGTACAGGGATAAATCTAAAGTACACAGATTCTGGAAAGCTTACCGCTCATTTAAGGACGCCTTACATTAAAAATTTTGCAAATGCAGAATTTCCATACGAAGAGTTTCCTGAGGGTGTAGAAGTCACTTTTATAGATAATGAGGGGAGAGAGAACGTTATCACTTCAGAGTATGCGATTCGTTATAAAAATACTAATCTTATAGATCTGCAAACTAATGTAACATTGTTCACCAGTGATTCTGTTACGCTCAAAGCCCAGCAACTTTATTGGGATCAATCTAATAGTTGGATTTTTACAGATCAGCCATACACAATAATTACTAAAGATGGTTCTCGTAATGATGGAGATCTTTTTGATAGTAATGAAGACTTTACAAATTTTGTATCTTTAAATAACGTTAGTAAACAATACGTTAAAGAAAACCAGGAAGACCTATGATGCGATATGCAAAATATACAGAGTACGTTTATGTAGTAGTAGCAATACTGGCGGGATATAAAACCATATCGCTTTGGGGAATAGATCAGTCACGTGCTTATTTGTTCCTTTTCTTCTTTGCAATAAGCGTCGGGATGTTTTTCTTTAGACGTCATTTCAGGAAAAAATTTGAAAAGCGTAAAAACTCCTAATGGGCAGCACTGAGGTCCAAATTATTGTTGTTTGTTGTTCACTTCTTCTATCTGCATTCTTCTCAGGTATGGAGATTGCCTATATTTCGGCAAATAAGATTCATATTGAGATAGAGAAGAAGCAAAACGACTTCCTTTCTATTATACTCACAAAACTTACGGCAAAGCCCTCTAAGTTTATAGCTACTATGTTACTGGGTAATAATATTGCCCTAGTAGTTTATGGTTATTTTATGGGTGCCATTTTACAGAACTGGCTTGAGGGTATGCCTTTCGGCGAAAATATGCTTTGGATCAACACCTTTGTTCAAGAATTTAGCCTACTCAGTCAGACCATAATATCTACCATTGTCATTCTTATAACTGCAGAATTTTTACCGAAAGTATTCTTTCAGATTTATGCAAATAAGCTCTTGAAGTTTTTTGCAGTCCCAGCTTATTTATTTTATCTCTTATTTTACTTTTTGAGTGGTTTTATCATTTGGATATCCGACATTGTTTTAAAGTATTTATTCAAAACAGATGGAGATGAGGTGCAGCTAGCTTTCACCAAAGTGGAATTAGGAAATTACATTTCAGAACAGATGGAAGCTGTAAATGATCAAGATGAGGTAGATACAGAGATACAAATCTTTCAAAATGCATTAGAATTTTCTGAGGTAAAATCTCGAGAGGTGATGCTCCCTAGAACAGAGATTGTCGCTGTAGACGAGCGTACAACGCCATCGGCAATCAATAAAATATTTATAGAAACAGGTCTGTCTAAGATTTTAGTTTATAAAGATACTATTGATGATATTATAGGTTACGTACATTCCTTTGAGCTCTTTAAAAAACCTAAAACTATCAGTAGCGTATTAATGCCAGTTGTTTATGTACCCGAGACTATGCTTGTAAAAGATGTTCTCAATGTACTTACTAAAAAGCGCAAGAGCATCTGTGTAGTTATAGACGAATATGGGGGTACCAGCGGTATGATGACAGTAGAAGATATTGTTGAAGAACTTTTTGGAGAAATAGAAGACGAGCACGACACAGCAGAGCTCGTTGAAGAGAAGCTAGGAGTAGATCACTACAAGCTCTCTGCGAGGCACGAGGTAGATTATCTCAATGAGACTTATAATTTTGATCTTCCCGAAAGTGAAAATTATGAAACTTTAGGCGGTCTTGTAGTAAGCTATGCCGAAGAAATACCTCAAGAAGGAGAGACCATTGAAATCGATGGAAAAACTTTTCACATTTTAGAAACCTCCAATACTAAGATAGAGCTGTTAGAGGTGCGTTTTTCTAAGGGCTAAATTGGCCTATTTTTTTATTTTTTATTATAGGAGAAAATGGTATTTTCGCCCACTATTATAGCATAAACAATACAAAATGGCAATTTTAAATAAAATACGAAGCAAGAGTATCTTTTTGATCATAATTATTGCGCTAGCGCTATTTGCTTTTATATTCTCCTCTATTCTAGATAGTGGTGGTTTTAACGCAGATAAGCAGAACCGTGTTGCATCTATTAATGGTGTAACTATTGATCGTGAGGACTTTGCTGCAAAAGTTGAGGCACAGTCCAGAAGAATGGGAGCAAATGCATCTACAACACGTGCCGTAAATGCTGTATGGGATCAAGAAGTGAACCGAGTTGTTCTTGAGGAACAATATGAAGAATTGGGTATAGAAGTAGGAAAAGATCGTACACAAGAGCTGCTTAAACAAGCCCTACAGAATGATGCTCGTTTTCAAGATGCAGATGGCTTCTTTAGTGAGGCAAAAATGCAAGAGTTTATAGCTACCCTTAAGGATAGCCAGAATCCTAACGATTACAACTCTTGGTTAATTTTTGAAGAAAATTTAAGAAATCAAGAGAAACAAGAGATTTATTACAATTTAGTAAAAGCAGGAGTAGGGGCTACCTTAAAGGATGGAGAGATTGCTTATAAACTAGATGGAAACAACGTGGATATTCAATATGTACAGGTTCCATACTCATCTGTACCAGATGAGGAAGCTCCTGTAAGTAAAGAAGAAATAAAGACCTATATAAACAATCACAAAGAAGAGTTTAAAACAGATGCAACACGAAGCATACGCTTTGTAAAATTTGCTGAAGAAGCTTCTCTAGAAGATGAAAATGCTATAAAAGAAGAGCTTACAAGATTAAGAAGTGAGTATACTTCAAGAAATGGAGCAACTGGTATCACTGAGACACTTGCAGGCTTTGATGATACTGAGAATGTAGAAGATTTCTTACTAGATAACTCTGATGTAGCTTATGTAGATAGATGGTTCTTCAAGAAAGACTTACCTCAGACTAATGCAGATACTCTTTTTGCTTTAGGAAAGGGTGGTGTGTATGGCCCGTATAAAGACGGTCGTTTTATGAACCTCTCACGAGTAATGGACGTAAGAAAAATGCCAGATTCGATAGATTCTCGCCATATTCTTATTGATTATCAGGGAGCAATAACTAATAGTCCTAGAGGACCAATACCATCTACGGCAACACGTACTAAGGAAGAAGCAAAAGAACTAGCAGATAGCTTGCTTACCGTAGTGAAAAGGAATAAGAGTAAATTTGAGGATCTTGCAGAAGAGTTTTCATCAGATAGTAGCAATAGCGCAGATGGCGGAAATTTAGATTATCAAAATCCAAATCTTTTTGCTGAAGGTTTTAGGGACTTCTTAGTAGATAACAATGAGGGTGCTATAGGTGTGGCAGAGACTAATTTTGGTTTCCACATAATCGAAATTCTTGATCAGAAAAATGTACAAGACGTCATTAAGGTGGCTACGGTAGTAAAAGAAATTGTTCCTTCAGACAAGACAATTTCATCTATCTATAACACAACTCAAAAATTTGAACTTGCAGCCGCAGAGGGAGATTTTCAAGAGGTAGCTACAGAAAATGGATATGCTGTTAGACCAGTGCAGCGTATGAAAGCAATGGACGAAAATTTACCTGGTGAAGGAGCGCAGCGCTCTGTAGTGCAATGGTCTTTTGAAGAAGAAACTAAAGTAGGTGATATAAAACGCTTCCCTACAAACAATGGTTATATTGTAGCACAAGTGACACGTAAAACCCCTAAAGGAACTGAGCGTGTAGAAGATGCTTCTGCGAGAGTAACTCCAATTATACGTAACCAGAAAAAAGCTGAAATTATTAAAAATAAGATATCGGGTACTACGCTATCAGAAATTGCACAATCACAAAACCAATCTGTAAAAACAGCAGGATCTGTTTCTATGAAAGCCCCAACAATTGCTGGGGCAGGAAACGAGCCTAAAGTGGTTGGTGCTGCCTTTGGCCTTAAACAAGGAGAAGTGTCAGACCCTATTGAAGGATCGAGAGGTGTGTATGTGATTGAGGTAACAAAAATAACAGAAGCGCCAGGTTTAGATAACTATGCGGCTTTTGCAGGACAAGAAGCGCAAAAGTCAAGAACAGCAGTTAGTTCTAAGGTGTTAAACGCTCTTAAAGAAGCGGCAGATATTGAAGATAATAGAGCTACCTTCTATTAAGCATTTATAAAAGCTAGCACAAAAAAGGTTCAAATTAAAAATTTGAACCTTTTTTGTTGTTATAGTTTCAAGTAAATAGTAGACTAAGATTCTCTTTGTAGAGGTAATATCATTTCTGTGTAAGGAATGACTGTTTTATACCCTTTAGATATAAAGTACTGTTGATGAGATGTGTCTCCAGTTGCAAGTATAAAGTCACCACCCCAGCCACCGAGACTTTTAATAGTATTTGGGTAATCACTAAAAAGTTCTTTTTTGATCGTCTCGCGTTTTAATAATTGTGAGAGTTTATCTTCGTGCGTGTTTAATATAGATTCAAAGTCTTTTAAATTAGTACACTCTAAAAGTGATTTACTCAGATTTGAAAATACTGTTATTGCTTGAGCCTTATCTTTTAAATCGAGTGAGGCATATTGGTTAATACTTTCTCTACTGTTTTGTTTTCTATTTAAGTGAACAAAAAATAGTTGATCCTTAAATGAAGGGTTAAAATCTACAGCAGTGATAGTAGGGGAGATCTTATCACGCTTATATAATATTGGAGTGGTGGCTGTTGCACAAGCGATATCATACCCACTTCCTCCAAAAGTTTGTTCAAGCAGCTCGTAAGGATTTACGTTTGCCCAGGCAGCAATATTTGAAATTAAGGTTGAAGATGAGCCTAGACCCCAATCTCGAGAAAACTCTAGGGTACTCGTAATAGAGTATCCACTTTGATCTTTTAAAAAAGATGGATTCAATTGCTGAGCAGCTTTTAAGATTTTAAGCAAGGTGTTTGATATATCGTTACCAGAATCTTTATTTATATCAAGAGGTAATTGAAAAATCTGCGTAAACCACTCTTTACCATTTGCAAGGATGCTCGTCCAAGTAATATTAGTATCAAGGAAGGGTTTTATGTGTAAATGTTGACCTTTTATGGTGGGTAAAGCAAGTGCCTCTGCACCGTCCAGAACAAGATACTCTGCAGTTAATAATAGTTTTCCGTGACTATAGAAGGAGCTTTCCATCATTTTAAGAGTCTTGAGACCTTAGACTTTCAATATAGGTCACTACGCCACTATGAGTTACCGTATTTGACCGGTAATAGTCTATAGCACTCTCTTTTTCGGATGGAGAGGCTTCTAACTGATTGAGTATATTCATTAAATGCATTTTCATATGTCCTTGCTGGATACCGGTAGTAGTTAAGGATTTTACAGCTGCAAAATTCTGTGCTAATCCTGCCACAGCAACAATTTGCATTAGTTGTTTTGCAGAGGGATTGCCTAGCAGTTCCATAGACCATTTTACAAGAGGATGCAAGCGAGTAAGACCTCCTACAGTTCCAAGTGCCAGAGGTATTTCGATCCAAAATTTAAA
>CAWUIT010000132.1:0-7491 GCA_963922345.1 uncultured Dokdonia sp.
TATAGGATATACTAAATCTACACACTCAATATCTTCATCTGGCGCAAAGGCATTTCCGCAGCTATCAACAAGAGAAGAAAATTGTTCCTGAGTTTCAACTAATACTTCTTGATAATCTGTAAGTATCACAGTGATAGGAAAATTAATAGCTAGTGAGTCTGCGTTATTTTGCTGTTCAAAAATCTCTTGAATACTTGCAAAATCATCTTCTGTCGTAATTGTAATTTCTGTGTTATTAATTGAGACAGTTACAGGTAAAACAAGTTCTAGACAGCGAGCGCGATCAATAATATTGTCACTTGAACCATCATTAAGAGAGATATTACGCAGTAGTTGGAAAAGCTCTGTATTTACAATAGCATCACTTGATACTTCTGTAGAATTTTCCATAAAATCGTCTTGACAACAAACCAATAGAACAGAAAGTATAAGGATAGTAGTTGCTTTCCAGATATTTTTAAAAGATACAAAGGGCGTTTTAATCATAATTTTGCGTGCCTTGATAGACTACACGGATAAAACAAAGCTAGTATCTAATCTCCTACCCACTTAAATAAATAATTATCTATTATTGTAATAGCATGAATAAGAAGTTACAGGAGGGTGTATGTAAAAAAGAGACTTACAATAGAGTCTTCAAAGCACATGCTAAAAATCTTTTTAATTTTCTCTATTACAAATTTGGCAGCGCTTTCAATCCAGAAGATAAGGTTCAAGAAGCCTTCATCAAATTATGGGAAAATTGCAGAAAGTACCTGAGAATAAAGCTAAGAGTTACTTATTTACCATTGCAAATAATCTAACTTTAAATGCCTATGCTCATCAAAAAGTGGTGTTACGCTACAGAGAAAAAAAGCAAAAAACACATACTGATGAATCACCGCAATTTGTACTAGAAGAAAAAGAATATATGATCAGACTTCAAAATGCTATTGCAAATCTCACAGAGGCACAACGAGTCGCATTTCTATTAAATAGAATTGATGGTAAGAGGCACAAAGAGATTGCTGAGCTTTTAGGTATTTCTACTAAAGCTGTTGAAAAACGTATTTATGGAGCTGTAAAAAAAATTAAAGAAGAAATTACAGAGTTTAGGTAGGAGAAAAGTCTAATGTATTGTTCTATAGTTAAGAATTGCTATGAAAAGAGAAATATTAATACGCAAATGGCTAGATAATGAATTATCTAAAAACGAGCTAGAAGCCTTCAAGAATCTTGACGATTACAAAGAACTTATCCGCATAGGAGAAGCCTCAAAAAGACTTACTACTCCTGACTATGAGGTGGATGTTGAGCTCCAAAAACTTGACAAGAATCTCAATACTTCGACGTCTAAACTGATTTTTTGGAAACCACTGTTGCGCGTCGCAGCAATGATTATGCTCTTGGTTGGAATTTACTTCACTTACGCCTTTATTTCTTCAAATAAAACCCTACAAACAGATATTGCTCAAAAAGATAGTTTTGAGTTACCCGATGAGAGTTTTGTAACACTTAACGCTGTTTCAAGGGTTTCATATTCATCAAAATCTTGGGGGAAAACGAGATCGCTTACTTTAGACGGAGAAGCGTATTTTAAGGTCAAAAAAGGAAAAACCTTCAACATTATCACGTCTAATGGGACCGTGTCCGTTTTAGGAACTCAATTTAATGTGTATAGTAGAGCAGACTCTTTTGAAGTCTATTGCTATGAAGGCTCTGTACAAGTAGAGAGTAATGGAAATATGGTTATTCTTGAAGCTGGAGACCGCTTTCGCGAAAGCGTAAAAATACCACGTATATCTACCGAAAAGGTCCCCGCTGCCCCATCTTGGACTCGTAACGAGAGTATATTTAAAAATACTCCCTTCGGAAGGGTTATTGCTGAATTTGAAAGACAGTACAACGCAAAAATGGAAGTTGATCATTCTTTAAAAAATCAACTCTTTACAGGAGCATTTACGCATAATGATATAGATCTAGCCATAAGATCAATAAGTCTTCCTTTTAATTTATCTTATACAAAGACTGGAAATGAGATAACTTTAAAGAGTGAGTAAAAAACTTCTAGTAATACTGATATTATACATCTACAGCAGTAGTGGTTACGATGCGTTAAGTCAGGAAGTTTCTATAAAAACCGTAGCCCTGTCAATTATTCTTGAGGAGCTTGAAGAACAATTTGATGTGAAATTCTCATATCAGAACAAGGTAGTACGTGACGTTACACTTTTTAATTTACCATACGAAACAGATCTTAATGCCACGCTTGCGAATCTCGAAAGGATGTCTGGGCTTTTGTTTGAAAGACTAAACGACCGCTTTATCGTCATAAAAGAAAACACTATATATAGTGAGGTTCAAGAGCTTGATAATATTTACATTTCAAATTTACTAGCCTCAGGTATTTCAAAGTCTAGTTCTGGTGTTACCTTAATCAAGCCCTCTAAGTTTGGTATTCTACCAGGGATTATTGAACCCGACATATTACAAGCAGTACAAGCTCTACCCGGCATTCTAAGCACAGAAGAAACTGTATCTGACCTCAATATAAGGGGTGGTACAAATGATCAAAATTTAATTTTATGGGACGGAATAAAGATGTATCAATCTGGCCATTTTTTTGGGTTAATTTCCGCCTTTAATCCTTACTTGACAGATCGCGTAGAAGTGCTCAAAAATGGAACAAGTGCACGTTATGGCGACGGTATTTCTGGTACCCTCAAGATTACGCTTGACGATAAAAATTATTCAAAAACCAGTGGTGCTCTGAGTTCAAACCTTATTCACATTAAAGGATTTACAAAACTACCTATTTCAAAAAAAAGTACCTTATTACTTTCTGCAAGGAGATCTACTACAGACTTCTTATATACACCCACTTACGAGAATTACACCAGACGAATATTTCAAGACACAGATTTAAATCCTACCCAGGTGAATGATCGGGCAGCGACAGGCATTGACTTTTATTTTTATGATGTCAATGCTAAGTTTATATATGATATTACTAAGAAAGACGCCCTTAGAATAAGCGCTACAACCATATTTAATGATCTTAATTATAATGAAGCCACTAGCCAAGAAGGGAATACTGAGCGTAGTGGTATACGTCAAGGCACTCTGGGCTTTAATACTGTATATAAGAGAAAATGGACAAGCGCATTTGAAACAGATATATCGATATATGCTTCTAACTACAATCTAAGCGCTAGTAATTTTGATCTTGAAAACAACCAGCAACTAGAACAAGAAAATCAGGTGCTAGATCTAGGCTTTAAATTACAATCGTCTTATAGAGTTTTCAAAAATTTGGTTTGGAATAATGGGTATCAATATTCTGAAGTTGGCACTCGTAATCTAGCTCGGACTAATAATCCTGCATTCTTCAGGAATGAAAAAGAGGTCATTACTACGCAGGCATTGTATTCTGAGGTGTCTTATTTATCAAATAATAAAACGACGCAAATTATCGGAGGCGTGCGGGCAAATTACCTAAGCCCACTTAGCAATTTTATCATTGAGCCCCGTTTACGGATGAGTCAGCGAATTTTTGACTATTTCAAATTAAATTTTCAAGGGGAGTTTAAGAGTCAATCTACTTTTCAAATAATTGATCAACCTAATGATTTTCTCGGTATCGAACGTAGACGGTGGGTATCGTCTAATGCAATAGATCTCCCTGTAATTCAAAGCAAACAAGGATCTGCAGGCATAGATTTTACAAAAAATAAATGGCTTATAAGTACTGAAGCCTATTTGAAACAAGTAGACGGTATTACCTCACGAAGTCAAGGCTTTCAAAACCAATTTCGCTTTAGAAATGCTACCGGCTCCTACGATGTTATGGGAGTTGACTTATTATTAAGCAAACGTTTTACATCATTCAGCACTTGGCTTAGTTACTCTTATACCCAGAACGACTATCAGTTTACCACTCTTAACAACGGTATCTCCTTCCCCAATAATACAGATGTACGTCACGCATTAAGATTTGGCTCCTCCTACACAAAGGATGATTTTAAAATATCCTTAGGTTTTAACTGGCGATCAGGAACTCCTATCACACTCCCTCAATCTGATGATCCTATCGTAAATGGTACTATCCAATATGAATTACCAAATGCTGAAACTGCAGATAGTTTTTTGAGATTTGACATCTCAACTATTTATAACTTCAAACTTTTTGATCATAATTTTCAAGTGGGAGCTTCTGTTTGGAACATTTTAGATAACACCAATGTAATTAATACATACTATTACATTGATGAGGATAGTGCGCTTCAAAAGGCTACTGTAAAATCACTAGGATTTACTCCCAATTTTACAATCAAATATAGTTTTTAATAAGTAATAGCAGCCTCTACAGCATGATCCATTAGTTTCTCACGCCCGTTCAAAAATGTAAGTTCGATAAGAAAATTGCATTGAACTACTTCTCCTCCTAGATTTTCAATCAATGCGATTACTGCCGCAGCCGTACCTCCCGTAGCGAGTACATCGTCGTGCAAGAGCACTTTATCACCTAGTTTAATTGCGTCTTTATGAATCTCTAAAACATCTGTACCGTACTCCAGAGCATACTCCTGAGAGATTTTTTCAAATGGTAATTTATTCGGTTTACGGACAGGAACAAACCCTGCACCAAGCTTTTGTGCCAAGACACCACCAAAGAAAAAGCCTCGCGCTTCTATACCCACAACCTTATCTATCTTCTGGTTGTTTACTAAATCTAAAAGTATCTGTGACGCTTTCGCGAAAGCGTATTTATCTCCTAACAAAGGTGTGATATCTTTAAAACCTATTCCTTCCTTAGGATAATTTTGTACTTCCCTTATGTAATCTTTAATGTCCATATTCAAAACTAGGACTTCGCAGTCACATTTGATGGGTGCCAACAAAAAAACTCTAATTAAAAATTAGAGTTTTTCTTGAATCATGTTTATATCCTTATGATTTAAGGAAATCCAATAAGATGGAATTAACCTGATCTGTGTGTGTAAATCCACATCCGTGAGGTGCTCCTTTTATAATCTCTAGTCTGCTATCCTTAACAATCTCGTGTCCTTGCTTTGCCGTAGGTTTCATGGGTACCACCTCATCTGCATCTCCGTGAATAAAGAGTGTAGGTACGTCTATTTTTTTAAGATCTGATCTTAAATCTGTGGTCCCAAAAGCATCTACACAATCTATAGTTGCCTTTGCAGAAGCACCCACTGCAATAGACCAATTGTAATGTACTTGCGCCTCGCTCACTTTATCCTCGTTGTCATCATAATTTACAAAGTTATCGCCAAAGCCTTTTAGAAAACCTGCTCTATCATCCCTTAGTTTCTCTTTGAAGCCTTCAAAAACCTCTTTGGGTACACCGTCTGGATTATCATCTGTCTTTAACATAAATGGAGCGATAGAACTAAAAAATATCAACTTTGATAATTTACTAGTACCGTAGTTACCTACATACTTTCCTAATTCTCCTCCCCCCATTGAAAATCCAATTAAGGTTACTTCTGTAAGCTCCAAATGCTCGATAATATGATGTAAGTCTCTTGATAATACATCATAATTATAGCCATCCCAAGGTCTATCACTTTTTCCAAAACCTCTTCTATCGTAAGCTATACATCTATACCCAGCTTCTACAAGTACCGGTATTTGATATTCAAACATCTGGCTACTTAGTGGCCAGCCGTGTACAAGGATAATAGGTTTACCTGTTCCATAATCTTCGTAATAAAGATTTACCTCTTGTTTTTTTGAGTCGCGCTCTGTGTTTATGTATGGCATATTTCAATTTTTTTATAAATGAAAATTACACGACATTTTGCAAATAAACACGTTGAGGTATTCTGATTAATATTAGTTTAACGCTAGTTGTTAATGTAAATCAAATTCTATTCTAAGATTTTTAAAAAATTACAATAATTAGTTTTGTGAGTATAGAAAAAGCAATATATTTGCACCCCGAAACAAAAACAAACACGTTCTAGTTTCATTTAGGCCTCGTGGCGCAACTGAATAGCGCACTTGATTACGGCTCAAGAGGTTACAGGTTTGAATCCTGTCGAGGTCACTTTAGTCATTACAAAATGACAACAAAGCCACGCAATCACTATGATTTGCGTGGCTTTCTGGTTTTTAGACCAACATTTAAAATGAAACGATTTGCTTTTATATGGTAGCTAATCGTTAGTTAATTTTCAAAGTGTCAGTTGAACTGACACTTTCAAGAAAAGCTTTGAAATACTTGCTATAGTTGATTTGACATTCGTCAAGACGATTTGTATAATCTAAAGACGACAACTATGCGGTCAACAAACACATTCTCAATTCTCTTTTGGGCAGACCAAAAGAATGCCACAAATGGCGAAGCTCTGATTTATGTCAGAATCACGGTAAACCAAAAACGAGCTAACATTAGTCTGAAAAGACGAGTGCCGGTAAAACTTTGGGACCCAAAGAAAAACCGAAGTAAAGGCACCTCTGCAGAAGCACGCCAACTCAATCAATACATCGACCAGACGTATACCAAGCTCTTCCAGATATACCAAGACTTGAAATTTCAAGAAAAGTTGATAACGGCTAAGCTCATAAAAGCACACTACACAGGCGAGAACGAGCAATCTAAATCACTTCAAAACCTTATCGTTTATCACAGTAAGAAAATTGAATACACGTTAGCCAAGGGAACAATACGAAACTTTGGAGTGTCAGAAAACTACCTCAACAAGTTTCTAAACAAAGTGAAGAAAACAACAGATATCTATTTAAAAGAGCTCGATTATAAATTCCTGTGTGATTTTGAAAATTACCTGGCCAATTACTGGCCAGTTGGACATCCTAAGGCATTAAGTCAAAATACCATAATGAAGCATATCCAGCGCTTGCGCAAAATGGTAACACTTGCCTATCATATGGAATGGATTCCACGTGACCCATTTGTAAGATGGAAACCAGTTTACGAGAAAAAGCAACGTGAGTTCCTTTCTGAAAATGAGCTTTTAAATATGGAAACCTTTGAGTTTTCTATTGAGCGCTTAGAAAGAGTACGTGATTTATTTGTATTCAGCTGTTACACCGGTATCAGCTATGTGGACATAATGAACTTGACTCAAGAAAATTTAGTGCTTGGTATGGATGGAGGAAACTGGATATATACAAAACGTTAAAAAACCAAATCTGCTGTAAAAGTCCCCTTACTTGGAAAAGCCGAAGAAATCATTTCAAAATATGAGGGACATCCTATGACAGAAATAACAGGAACACTTTTGCCGGTAATCACTAACGAGAAGCTCAATGTGTACCTAAAAGAAGTAGCGCATTTTGTTGGAATTAAAAAAAATCTCACCTTTCATATGGCACGTCACACGTTTGCGACTACCATTACACTTTCCAACGGTGTGCCAATTGAGACAGTTTCCAAGCTGTTGGGTCACAGCAAAATTGCTACTACTCAGATTTATGCTCGAGTACTCGAGCATAAGGTTAGCAATGATATGGATATCTTGAAAA
>CAWUIT010000133.1:0-7452 GCA_963922345.1 uncultured Dokdonia sp.
ACCTGAGTAATCAGTGCGAAACTACAACTACCGGTGACTCTACCATTATCATACCTGGGCAAGGCGAAATTGATAATCCAGAGGGGGATACGTTGCAAGAAACGTCTTGTAATAAAGGAGTGGGTAATTTACAGAGCGGTGTCTTTGCTGGTATAAATGTAGGTGGTGCACGTATTGGTCCAAGCGCTGGCGTGCGGTATGTCTACAACTTTAACGCGCCTACCTCACAAATACAGGTGTATGCTATTTGGAAATTTTAATGAAGATCTTATCCTTATACTTAGTGTTTGTTTTGTCTTGCGCTTATACATCGCAACTGTATCCTCGTAATTTACACAAGGAATGCTATCAAGAAAAGCCTACGCAAAATTTACAGATCAATGCAGATGATCTTTACCAAAGACTTGACACATTCTTAGAAAACCCGTCTATTGAAAATAGTAAGCAGTTTAAAATGTTGCTGGCTAATGTCAAGATTGACGATGCTAATCAGGCTGTTAAACTAGCTAAAGTAATAGCCTTATCAAATTTAGGTTTTTATCAATCCAGAGCGGTCCAGCTGCACGATGCGATAGAGAGTTATCAAGAAGCCTGGTCCATTTACAACACGTACAATCTTACAGGTTACGATATTATCGATGCTTGTGCGATACCCCTTGGAAATCTATATATAAAAACGAATGCCTATGAGGAAGCAGCGCTTATTATTGAGCAATATATTTTACAAGCAGAAATGCAAGGACAATCTAACAAGGTTTCCAGTGGTATTGTTAATCTTTCTTCCCTATATATAAGTCAAGGGAAATTTGCGAAGGCTGTGGACTTGATCAGCAAAGTTTTACCCTCAGATCCCCGTAACCTATCCTTGTTAGGAAATCTTGCCTCGGCAAGGTATGCCTCAGGAAACTTAGAAATGGCTCTTGAGGTCGCAGATCAAATTTTAGCTGTTGACCCAGATCAAGATAATATTTATAAATTGAAGGCTCTCATCTATGCTGATTATGGAGAGTTTGATACTGCAGAGGCAGCGTTACTCAAACACATTAACATCCTTCAAAGATCTCAAACTCATCAAGTACGGAGACTTGCCAAGGCACATCTCGCCTTAGCAGAAATACAATTTGCAAAGCTTAAATCAACTAAAAATCAGGAATCAGTATTTTTGCAATCAATTCAAGAGACGTATTCAATATTGATTAGTTCTTATAATAACGGTCAAGAATATCCTAACCGAGAACAACTTTACGGTGAAAACACGCTTCTGGATGCATTAGAAATTCACGCTCAGTTTTATGAATTGCAAGAAGAAACTCAAAAAGCAGTTACACTACTAGAATTAGCATTCCTTGTAGAAGATCAGATCACTACAAAAAATCTTTTACAGGGCTCTAAGCTTATCCAGCAGTCTGCTAAAAAAAGACGTTGTGAAAAATATCTCAACCTTATGTATCAACTACCCATGAGTGAGACAGATACATTACATATGAATAAAGTCTTGACTGCCATAGATCGTGTCAAGAATAGCATTGCAACAGAGAGCTATTATAGAAAACAAAAAGCATTTACATCACTTGATTTGGAAAGTCTTGAGCTTTTAAAAAGGCTAGAAGAAAAGCAGTCATACTTACAAAATGAACTATCTCTAGCGAGAAAATCTAACGTCACTTCTAATCAAGACTATCTTGAATTACTTGATCAGTACGATTCTAATAGAATAGAACTTAACGAACTCTATCGCTCTCAAGGCTTATTGGAAAACACACAAAATATTAATTATAAGTCAATCCTTTTAAAATCTCAACATAAGGATGAAACCTATATCACCTATTTCTTTGGCAAAGAAGCATCCTTCCAAGTACTAATTGATAAAGGTGTTCCTCAATTTAAAAAAATCACAACTTCCGCCGAGGAGCAGCAGGTTTTGAGGCAATTATGCACATCGTATAACACGTATTTTGAGAATGCAAAAGCAATTCAAAATAATCCAGACGGATTTTCTAAAACATCCTTTGAATTATACAAATGGTTACAAATTCCAAAGGCAATAAAACTAGTCATAAGCCCAGATGGACCTTTGAGTTTTATCCCGTTTGAAACTTTAATGGTGTCAAAGGACGCTTCGTTTAATCTTGCGACAAAGCCTTACCTCATTTATCAAAGCCAAGTATCATATAGATTGTCATCAAGACTTTATGGAGATATAGACAAGCCACTATCAAGAAATGTTGAAATATTAGGGGTCTTTCCCCTATTTGAACAAACCAACAGAGCTCTTACATTTTCAAAAAAGGAGGCAGATGCCATAGAAGTGTACTTTACAATGAACTCTCTAATAGCAGAAGAAGCTACAAAAGATAATTTCTTTGAAAAAAGTGATCAATTTGAAATTTTACATCTGTCTACTCACGCTACAGGAGGAAATTTTAGTGATTCACCATCATTATCGTTTGTTGATCAAGAAGTGCCACTAGAATCAATTTACGGTAAACAATGGAATCCAGACCTCGTTGTTTTGAGTGCTTGTGAGACAGGGGTGGGAAAACTCAGTTATGGCGAAGGAGCACAAAGCCTAGCTCGAGGTTTCCATTATTCCGGAGCAAAAAATATAGTATTCTCGCAATGGAAAGTAAATGATCTCGCTACATCTATTTTAATCGAAAAATTTTACAAGAACTTAAAGCAAACCCGATCTCGAGATTATAGCTTACATCGGGCAAAACTAGAATATCTTCAGGATGAGTCTGTAAGGGATGCACAAAAATCACCCTATTACTGGGCGAGCTTCGTTTATTACGGAACTACCGATCTCGTTGAAGAGCAAAAACCCACCATTTGGTTATGGATCTTGGTAGTAATAGCAGTACTTTTAGTCTTTATAATTTTAAGAAAGTATGCCTTCACTACGCGAGTTTCTCATAAATAAAGGATATTGTCGCACCCGCCTTTTCCCTACAGTAACAAATCATCTAGAGATCAAAGCATCCATCAATACTGTAGAAGGATCTTTTATACTCGACACAGGCGCATCAAACTCTTGCATTGATTTTGAATTTGCAACCATGTTTGGACTTCTCTCAGAAGATAGTGAAGTACTCGCAGCGGGCGCAGGAGCTACAGATATGGCAACTAAGCTCTCACGAGAAAATACAATCAAAATTGAAAAATGGACCTATAAAAAACTAGATCTTGTTTTGTTTGATATGTCACACGTAAATGAAGCCTTAAAAAAACATAACGCCGCCCCAATCCACGGCATCTTAGGGGCCGACGTTCTAAACAAAGGAAAAGGAATAATTGACTATCAATATAACTGTCTTTATTTAAAATAATTTTATCGTACTTTCAATTTTATGAGGGCACTCAAAGCTTTCATAAATCTTCCTTAAGTTTGGGTTAAACTTTAGATAAAGCATTTATTTCTAAGACCAGATTAGACATATTTGTAGTAAATATTATCACTATGGCTATTCTAGGATCTCTCATTAAAAGTGCTTTAGATATAAAGGACTCCCTTTCATCAGAAATTCATCCTGTGCAAGAGCAGGAGGCATTACTTAAAGAAATGCTATCCAAGGCAAGTAACACAGCGTTTGGTAAGTACTATGGATTTTCAAAAATTCTTGAGAGTGATAGTGTAATGACCGCTTTCGCGAAAGCGATACCTTACCACGACTATAATCAAATGGATGAAATGTGGTGGAAACGTATAAAAGCAGGCATAGAAGATATTACCTGGCCAGGGATACCTAAGCATTTTGCGCTAAGTAGTGGCACTACTGGAAAAACCAGCAAGCGCATTCCAGTTACAGAAGAGATGATCGATGCTATACAATCTACTAGTCTAGCCCAAGTATCTGCGCTAGCGCACTACGACCTCCCGTCAGACTTTTTTGATAAAGAGGTAATGGCTCTTGGAAGCTCTACAGATCTTACCGAGAATAATAACTTCTTGGAGGGTGAGATAAGCGGGATTACAGCAAGTAACATTCCCTTTTGGTTCAAAGGTTTTTACAAACCTGGAGAAGATATTGCTAAAATTGATAATTGGGATGAGCGTGTAAAGACAATTGCAGAGCGAGCTAAAACCTGGGACATTGGAGCATTAAGCGGTATCCCTTCGTGGATGGAATTAATGCTAAAGGAAGTTATTGCCCATCACGATGCAGAAAATATACACGACATCTGGCCTAACTTACAAGTGTTTACTAGTGGAGGGGTTGCTTTTGCGCCTTATGAGAAAAGTTTTAGACAACTGTTAGGTAGAGATATAACAGTAATCGACACCTACCTAGCATCTGAAGGTTTTATAGCATACCAAAGTAGACCTGAGACTGATGCCATGAAACTTTCTACAAATGCTGGTATTTACTTTGAGTTTGTCCCTTTCAAGCCAGAATATATTAATAACGATGGCTCTCTTGCTCAAGATGCTCCCGCGCTCACACTAAGCGAGGTAGAAAAAGATGTTGATTATGTCTTGATTATGAGTACTGTATCTGGAGCCTGGCGATACCTTATAGGTGATACCATTGCATTTACAGATGTAGAACGTGCAGAAATCAAAATCACCGGAAGAACAAAATTTTTCTTAAATGTAGTAGGCTCCCAATTATCGGTAAATAAGATGGAAGATGCTCTTAGAGAACTTGAAGAAAAATATGATATTGAAATCCCAGAATTTACGCTTAGTGCAAAGAAGATTGATGGAGAATTTTATCATAGCTGGTATCTAGGCACTACTGCCACGGTTGATGAAAAAGAACTTGCCGACGCTCTAGACCAGAGCCTTAAAAACGCAAATAAAAATTATGGCGTTGCCCGAGGCAAATCACTTAAAGGGGTAAAGGTAACTACAGTGGATCCCGCAGTCTTTCACGAGTGGAGCGGTGCCAATAAAAAGAAAGGCGGTCAGGTCAAAATGGAAAAAGTAATGGGGGAAGAAAAATTTAAGGAATGGGAAGCCTTTGTTTCTGAACAGTAATACCTTTCTTAAACTGTGATACTCTCTTGCTAATCCTGCTCTTGAAGTAAATGCATTACTTCTTCTGGAGACATGTATAAACTACGTAAACGCTTTTTATAAGTTTCAGATATATTTGCGTGTTCTAAGATAAAGTTCTTTGTCTTTAAAATATAAGTTCCCATACCGTGCGTAATAGCAAAAACATCTGCCGTACGTTCTACTTCTTTAATATGCGCACCAGAGTATAAATATTTAATCCCAAAGACAAGCATACCAAATCCAGAACGCTCCCTATAGTCCATCACGTGCCCCAACTCGTGTCCTAGCCATCCAATGACTACGTCACTAGGCACCTCAGAAAATTTCAGCTCTTCTTGATCAATCTGGATGCTTCTTGAAATTAATATGATATACTCTCGCTTTTTACGAGATTTAAAAAAGCTAGCCCATTTAGGTTGAGCCTGCATGGTAGATTTTTTTATATTATCTTTAAATTGAAACGTAATCGGGGTATTCCATAACTCTGGATAATGCTCTAAGGCAACAATAGCCTCGTCATATATCTCGCTTGGGATAACTTTATTATCAAGATTAAGCACCCCATCTTCTGTAAGAACAGTATCTTTTTCTTCCATATTATTAAAATAAAGCTTCTCACTTTCTTGCGCTGTTAAGACCATATTAAAGTTACTTATCAATATCACAAAAGCAATCTGTATCTTCATAACTCAAACTTAAATATGAAAGATAAGATAATCACCGTTTTATTAGTTTTTCTCGCTTTCGCGAAAGCGGATATGTCACAAGCGCAAAATACTTCACTACAACCCATGTCTGCTGAAGAAGTTCTCCAAAAATCGATAGCCTACCACGATCCCAAAGGAAATTGGCCTAGCTTTGATGAGCAATTGGATATTATTTTAAAGACACCAAATAATTCTATAAGGAAGAGTTTTGTACGCATAGATCTTCCAAATAATTATTTTTCTTTAACTACAATAAAGGATTCTATCAAAACTTTTAGAGAAATTAAAAATGCTACTTGCACCTGGATTGATGGTGAAGGTTTAATAACAGAGAGCCAGATAGATGATAATGACTGTGAGCGTACGCTAATGTTACGTGACTACTACACCTATCTATATGGCTTACCTATGAAACTTCAAGATCCAGGTACGATACTAGAGAGTGAGGTTTATAGAGAGACTTTAAAAGGGAAGCAATATCTCATGTTACGTGTCACATATGACGAGCAGGTGGGGTCAGACATCTGGCAATTCTATTTTAATCCAACAACGTATGCGATGGAAGCCTATCAATTTTTTAAAAATGATGATAGAACCACAGGTGAATACATATTGCTTTCTGATACATCAACCATTATGGATATCAAAATGCCGAAAAATAGATCGTGGTACTATAATAAAGATGATGGCTATCTAGGCACAGATATTCTGACTAATGACTGACAGTAGATTATTATAGAGATTATACTTTGTTTTAAAAGTGGTCGTTTTAAAAGTATGACCCTTAAATATTTTAGTGCAACTATCTTTGTTTTAATTGCAATCTCATCTCAGCCTCTTGTTTCTCAAAACAGCAAACCACCTATAATTGACAATAAAGTAGCTTTTTTTAAACCAAAGAACAATAACCTTCAAAGCCTTGCAAGGCATATCACCTCACACCTGCAAACTGATGAGGCCAAGGCCCGTGCTATTTATAATTGGATTGTAAAAAATATCTCCTACGACCATGAATTGAGATTTAGCCAGAAGCTGCAAAAACAGATTTACGTCTCAGAAGATCGAGTCATCTCTCACGTTCTATCTAGAAAGAAGGCACTCTGTGGTGGCTACGCCTTCTTGTATAAAGCATTGTGTAGTGAGATAGCCATTAAAGTTGAAGTAATACACGGATTTTCAAAAAAGCCAGGCAAGGAACTATCTGATCGTATAGATCACACCTGGAACGCTGTTTACTATAATGGTAAATGGCAACTACTAGACATCACCTACGCACGGGGAAATAGAAAAAATATGCACCACTGGTTTAATTGTGATCCAAAATTCTTTATTAAAACACACTATCCAGAGCACACTAAATGGAGTTTACTAGCGCAAACACCATCAAAGGATCAAGCATTTTTATAATATGCCTAAAAATCACCTACTCTAAACTGAAAAAACCCTCACCGAATAAACGATAAGGGTTAATCTCTTTAGGTAGAAGAAATTCTATAGTTTCTTAAGCCTCAAAAGGCACTACAGAAACGTAAGATTTGTTATCTCTTTTCTTCTCAAACTTTACAACACCGTCTACTCTAGCGTGTAAAGTGTGATCTTTTCCTCCGTACACGTTATCACCAGGGTGATGTGTGTTACCTCTTTGACGTACGATGATGTTTCCTGCAACAGCTGCTTGACCACCAAATATCTTAACACCTAAGCGTTTCGATTCTGATTCACGACCGTTTTTAGAACTACCAA
>CAWUIT010000134.1:0-7433 GCA_963922345.1 uncultured Dokdonia sp.
AGCAAGCCTAAAATTAAAGCTTTAACTTTCATAATTTAGAGTGTTTTGAGTTAATGATTTGTTGCTACAAATATCAATTAAATCTCTCTAACTAGAAGTATTCACTTTTTTTTGTATATTCGCGCCCATTTTCAAAAAAATAGGCTAGATACAATGTCCCGTCACTTATTTGGGGTTATCTATGTACTTATTAAATATCGTTTAAAAGTTTTATAATTTGTTATTCATCAGAATAAGTTTTTGAAGAGAGAGAATATACTTACAAAAAAGCATATTGTTCTTTAACAAAAATTTAACATTTTTATGATATTATTATTTTTCTCTTTTGACCTTTAATGCTGCTGATTTCTACGTTCTGCGAATTTTTAGGAATATAGGAGGCGATTTTTTCCGGCCATTCTATAAAAATCCAATCCGCTCTTTCAAGATATTGATCAAATCCTAAATCTAAGGCTTCTTCCTCATTTTTAAGTCTGTAAAAGTCAAAATGAGCTATAGTCTTTTCTTCTGTGGTTACATACTCATTGACTATTGAAAAAGTAGGACTCGTTACTCTATCTTGTACTCCTAACTGTTTGGCTATAGATTTAATTAGTGTTGTTTTGCCAACACCCATTTCTCCATAAAATAGTAGAATCTTATTCTTAGTATGATTAATCACCTTTACTGCAGTTTCATCTAACTCAGATAAATCATATTCTAATTTCATTAAGTCTATTAAATTGATCATCGCGAAGATATAAAAAACCGAGTACTAATAGTAGTACTCGGTTTCTAAAGCGTCATATTACTGAACTTGTGAGAATTTTCGCGAAAGCGAGATCCACTTATTATCTAGGTTCTAAGACTACAAACGGTATAATCATTTCTTCAAGACTCACTCCTCCGTGTTGATATGTATTCCTATAATAACTGACATAATGGTTAAAGTTATTAGGATATGCAAAAAATAAATCTCCTTTTGCAAAAATAAATGAACTACTCATATTAATAGTAGGGAGATGTATGGATCTAGGATCTTCTGCCGCTAGAACATCCTTATCTTCATACGTAAGACTACGTCCAGTTTTATATCTAAGGTTGAGACTAGTGTTTTTATCCCCTATAACTTTAGACGGATTCTTTACATTAATAGTCCCATGATCTGTAGTTAAAACAAGTTTCATGCCTAATTCCTGAGCTTGTTGAATCATCGCTAGTAAAGGAGAGTTTTTAAACCAGCTTTCTGTAAGGGAACGATAAGATTTATCATTACTAGCAAGCTCTTTTATAACCTCCATTTCTGTTTTTGAATGGGATAACATATCTACAAAATTGTATACTACAACCGTGAGATCATTATCTTTTTGAGATCTAAAATTATCTGCTAGTTTTTTACCATTTTTGAGATTGGTAATTTTATGGTACTCCCATTTTAAATTGAGTCCTAGTCTTTTAAGTTGTGCTTCTAAGAAGGCAGCTTCATTCATGTTTTTACCACCTTCATCCGTATCATCAAGCCAAAGTTTAGGATGTCTTTTTTTCATATCTTCTGGCATCAATCCAGAAAAGATAGCGTTGCGGGCATATTGTGTGGCAGTAGGTAAAATACTATAGTATGGCTCTTCAATAACCTTTTTATAATGTGCATTGAGGTGTGGTTCAAAAGCTTTCCATTGATCGTAGCGCATATTATCAATCACAACAAGAAGGGTAGGGGTCTCTGAGTTTAAATGTGGCTGGACATTATTTTTAAATAATGTATGTGACATCACAGGAGCTTCATACCCGTCAAACCAGTCTTTATAATTTTTATCTATAAACTTACAGAACTGATTATTTGCCTCTGTTTTTTGTGATTCTAATATTTCAAACATTCCAGAGTCTTCAATGCCTTCGAGCTCCATTTCCCAGTAGATTAGCTTTTGGTAGAGCTCTGCCCACTCTTCAAAACTGTTGATCATTGATAGATCCATCGCAATCTTTCTAAATTCTTGCTGGTACGATGATGTCGTTTTCTGGCTTATAAGTCTGCTATGATCCAAGTTTTTCTTTAGGCTCAGTAATATTTGATTAGGATTTACAGGTTTAATAAGGTAGTCTACAATTTTTGAACCTATAGCTTCTTCCATAATATACTCTTCCTCACTTTTTGTGATCATAACTATAGGAACGCTCTCTCTCTTATTCTTAATCTCATTAAGTGTCTCTAAGCCAGAAAGGCCTGGCATATTTTCATCAAGAAAAACGATGTCAAAATTTTGCTCATCAATCATCTCAACAGCCTCTGCGCCATTATCACAGGTTGTAACTTGATAATTTTTCTTTTCAAGGAATAGAATATGTGGTTTAAGTAAATCTATTTCATCATCTACCCAAAGTATCTTTATTGTGCTCATAGCGTTGGTTACGTGTGTTAGTGGTTTTTAATCTTCCGTTTGAAAAGTGATATCTTATATTTGTACAAAGTTCGCTTTCGCGAAAGCGTATAAACTAAAAAAGAGTCTTTTGCAGCCTTCCAAAGTTACAATTATAAACGACCCTATTTACGGGTTTATTACTATACCCAATGGAATCGTATTTGATTTAATCCAGCACAGATATTTTCAAAGATTAAGACGGATCTCCCAGATGGGATTGTCATATTTAGTTTATCCTGGTGCACATCATACTCGATTCCATCACGCAATAGGTTGCTTGGGTGTAATGCAAAAAGCTCTCAAGGTACTGGAGGACAAAGGGGTGTCCATATCTCAAGAAGAAAGTGAAGGAGTGTTAATTGCAATATTACTACACGACATAGGACATGGTCCATTTTCTCATGCAATGGAACATAGCATCGTAGAAGGTGTAAGTCATGAGCATATCTCGCTCCTATTTATGGAGGCTCTTAATAAAGAGTTTAACGGAAGTTTAACGCTAGCAATTGATATTTTTAAGGGAAGCTACCATCGTTCTTTTTTAAATGAGCTTGTATCAGGTCAACTTGACATGGACCGTACAGACTACCTAAAAAGAGATAGTTTTTATACAGGTATGGCAGAGGGTAATATTAATACAGAGCGTATTGTTGCCATGCTTAACGTGATTGATGACCACCTCGTAGTAGAAGAAAAAGGAGTATACACTGTGGAGAAATTTCTAGTTGCTAGACGATTGATGTATTGGCAGGTTTATCTCCATAAAACGGGAATAGTTGCAGAGCAGTTAATCACTAGAGTTCTAAAGCGTGCAAAAGAGCTCGCACACTCAGGAGAAGCTCTGTCGAGCTCATCGGCATTACAGTTTTTTCTTAAAAATAAAATAGATACAGAGACTATCACTTCCAGCTTAGAATTATTTGCTCTTCTAGATGATTATGATATAATATCTGCAATGAAAGAATGGTGTAAACACCCTGATTTTGTTCTTTCAGAATTATCAAAATGCATTATAAATAGGGACCTTCTCAAGGTAAAGATTCGTAAAAAAGCTTTCGCGAAAGCAAAGATTGATCAGCATATTAGCTCATTAGTTGAAGAGTATAACATTTCTGTACACGAGGCATCGTATTTTGTTTTTACAGGACAAATATCGAATCAAGCTTATAACTATAAAAAAGGGGGAATAAATATTTTGCTAGAAAATGGTAAAATTGTGGATGTAGTTAAGGCTAGTGACCAGTTGAGTTTAAAATCGCTCACAAAAGAAGTAGTTAAAAACTATCTCTGTTACCCAAAACCCAAACGTTAATTTTCCTATTTTTGTGATTCATGAAATTTACCGCCAACCAAATTGCAGGCATCTTAGAGGGCACCGTAGTAGGTAACCCTGAAATTGAAGTCTCAAAGCTAGCTAAGATTGAAGAAGGAATCACAGGATCACTAACGTTCCTGGCAAATCCTAAGTATACATCTTACATCTATTCAACAAAGGCTAGTATAGTTATAGTTAATAATGATTTTGAAGCAGAACAAGAGATAAGCGCCACGCTTATAAAAGTGGATGACGCTTACAAAGCGTTTTCTAAGTTACTCGAGTATTATAATCAAGTGAAACTAAGTAAGTCAGGTATCGAGCAACCGTGTTTTATATCTGAGACTGCCTCCTATGGAGAAGGACTATACTTAGGTGCATTTTCATATTTAGGAGAGAATGTAACACTAGGGAAAAATGTGAAGATTTACCCCAATGTATATATTGGCGATAATGTAACTATAGGTGATAATTGTGTTCTTTTTGCTGGTTCCAAGGTATATTCAGAGTGTGTTATAGGCGATACAGTTTATATTCACAGTGGTGCAATTGTAGGAGCAGATGGTTTTGGTTTTACACCTAATGAAAACGGGGAATATGCAAAGGTGCCACAAACTGGAAATGTCATAATAGAAGATCACGTTGATATAGGCGCTGGAACCACCATTGACCGTGCAACCTTAGGATCCACCATAATTAGAAAGGGAGTAAAACTTGATAATCAAATTCAAATCGCTCATAACGTTGAAATAGGAGATCATACAGCTATTGCAGCACAAACTGGAATTGCTGGTTCTACTAAAATTGGCAAACATTGTTTGATAGGAGGTCAGGTAGGTATTGCAGGACACCTAGTAATTGGAAATAACGTACGTATACAAGCGCAATCAGGCATTGGGAGGAATATTAAGGATGATGAAGTTCTTCAAGGATCTCCGTCTTTTAATTACACAGACTGGAATAGATCATACGTACACTTTAAGAACTTGCCTAAAATTGTAAAGACAGTAAATGAACTTAAAAAGAATAGTATAAATGAGTGAGAATAAAGCATCACAGCGCACCATAGCTAAAGAGATCAGTCTGGAAGGGGTTGGTTTACATACAGGAGCAGAGGTAACTATGACGTTTAAGCCAGCTCCAGAGAATCACGGTTACAAATTTAAGAGAGTAGATCTTGAGGGTGAGCCTATTATCAATGCAGATGCTTCACTTGTGACTAATACACAACGAGGAACGAATCTTGAAAGAAATGGCGTTTCAATTCAAACTACAGAACACGTTCTAGCAGCTTGCGTAGGTTTAGAAATTGATAATTTACTTATTGAACTTAATGCTTCAGAACCTCCAATTATGGATGGATCTTCAAAATTCTTTGTAGAAGCATTAGAAGAAGCTGGTATTGAGGAGCAGGAGCAAGATCGCGATGAGTATGTGGTAAAGGAAATAATAACTTATCTTGATGAGGAGTCTGGTAGTGAAATTATTTTAATGCCAGCCGATGAGTATCAGGTGACGACTATGGTAGATTTTGGCACCAAAGTACTCGGAACTCAGAATGCGAGCATACAGCACATTTCTGAGTTCAAAGAAGAGATTGCAGATAGTAGAACATTCAGCTTTTTACACGAAATTGAAATGTTGCTCGAGCACGGATTGATTAAAGGAGGTGATCTCAACAACGCTATTGTCTATGTTGATAAGGAGCTATCTCCTCAAACAATGGAAAAGTTACGTGAAGCTTTTAAGAAAGAACATATATCGGTCAAACCCAATGGGATTTTGGATAACTTGACCTTGCATCACGCAAATGAAGCCGCGAGGCATAAATTGCTTGATGTTATAGGAGATCTAGCCCTTGTGGGTACCCGCATTAGGGGAAAAGTCATCGCAAATAAGCCAGGTCATTTTGTCAATACACAGTTTGCAAAAAAATTACAAAAGATTATTAAAAATGAGAGACGTAACTACGTTCCTGATGTTGATTTACATGCAGAGCCTGTAAAGGATGTAAATCAAATTATGGAAATGCTACCGCATAGACCTCCATTTTTACTTGTAGATAAAATACTTGAACTCACAGAGGAGTATGTAATAGGGATTAAAAACGTGACAATGAATGAACCTTTCTTTGTCGGTCATTTTCCAGGAGCCCCAGTGATGCCAGGTGTACTACAGATTGAGGCTATGGCACAAACAGGTGGTATTTTAGTGCTTAGCACGGTGCCTGATCCAGAAAACTATTTAACCTATCTTTTAAAGATAGATAAAGTACGATATAAGCATCAAGTAGTACCCGGAGATACACTTATATTTAAATTAGACTTAATGGCTCCCATACGTCGTGGGATTTGCCAGATGCAAGCGAGAGCATATGCAAATGGAAAGCTAGTTTCTGAAGCAGAAATAATGGCGCAAATAGTAAAAGTTAAAAACCTCTAGTATGAACCAGCCACTCGCATATGTGCATCCAGGTGCAAAAATTGCAAAGAATGTAGTGATAGAACCATTTACGACCATTCATAATAATGTTGTAATTGGAGAAGGTAGTTGGATAGGCTCTAATGTGACTATTATGGAAGGTGCCCGAATAGGGAAGAATGTCAACATTTTTCCTGGCGCAGTAATATCTGCAGTTCCCCAAGATAAAAAATTTAATGACGAGGACACCGTTACTATTATAGGTGATAATACAACCATACGTGAGTGCGTAACCATTAACCGGGGTACTTCTGATCGTATGAAAACACAGGTGGGTAATAATTGTTGGATTATGGCGTACTGTCATATTGCGCATGATTGTATTGTGGGAGATAATTGTATTTTTTCTAATAATAGTACACTAGCAGGACATATCACCGTAGGTGAGTACGTCGTGCTTGCCGGTATGGCAGCAGTACAACAGTTTTGCACTATTGGTAGTCATGCATTTGTAACTGGTGGATCTTTAGTTAGAAAAGATGTACCACCATTTGTCAAGGCAGGTCGCGAGCCTTTAAGTTACGTAGGTATTAATTCAATAGGATTGAGGCGTCGTGGTTTCACAACCGAAAAAATTAGAGAGATTCAAGACATCTTTCGTATACTCTATCAGAAAAACTATAATAACTCTCAGGCTGTTGCCATTATTGAGGCAGAGATGGAGGCTACACAAGAGAGAGATGAGATTTTACAATTCATTCGTAACTCTCAACGTGGTATTATGAAAGGGTATTTTAATTCATAAAGTTACGCTTTCGCGAAAGCAAAGAAAGAGAATCCACTTTGCGGAAACAGCGAAACGGCATTACTAACATAGTTTTCCTATTTTCGCGACAAGCAAAAATGAAATTTTAATAACATATAAAACTTACTATTTTAAATAGTGAGAAAATAATTGAACATATGGCAACTACATCAGATATACGTAATGGACTTTGTATACACTATAACCACGATATTTATAAAATAATAGAATTTTTACACGTTAAGCCTGGAAAAGGCCCAGCTTTTGTGCGTACTAAAATGAAAAGTGTAACCACAGGGAAGATTCTTGATAATACATTTTCTGCAGGGCATAAAATTGATGAAGTACGTGTGGAGACACATAAATTTCAATTTCTTTACAATGATGGAGAAGGCTATCACTTTATGAATACTGAGGATTATACGCAAATTGCTTTACAAGAAACAGCTTTAGATCGATCAGATTTACTTAAAGAAGGCGAGGTGGTTACGGT